>JAGNSF010000118.1 GCA_017988155.1 Flavobacterium sp.
ATGATGATGAAACGCGCTTTAGCAAAATTCAATCCTAAACTCTTCGCGTAATTTTCTCCTAAAAGCAAGGTGTTTAAAGGTTTGATACTTATCAAACTCAATAGTAATCCAATCAATACACAAACGAATAAAATAACAATTGATGTCCAAGATAAATTACCTAGAGTTCCTAAGGACCAGAAAGTGAATTTTTGCAATTGCTCAGCAGTACTAAAATAGGTGAGTGTACCCACCAAAGCGTTGGTTAAACTACCAAACATTAATCCAACAATTAGAATCGCCATGGTGTCTCGCAATCGTTGGGCAACAGCCAAAACAGCTAATAAAACAAGAAAACTTCCTAAACTTGAAGCGATAACTATTCCATAGGAAGAGAGAACCAATTCACTTGCAAAAGAAGGTAAAAATGCCGAACCTAATATCACTAATGCAACCCCTAAACTCGCCCCCGAACTCAGTCCCAAAACATAAGGTCCTGCTAACGGATTACGAAATAATGTCTGCATTAAAAGGCCGCTAATCGCTAATCCCATACCAACAAGTATTGCGACAATCGCTTTGGGTAAGCGGTAATCCATAATAATATATTCCCAGGAAGATTTACTAGCACCCGAACCGATTAGACTATTGCATACCTCTTTTAACGGAATGGCAACGGCACCTAAACTAATATCAATTAGTAATAGGAAAACCAATCCTATGCTCAGGAAAATAAAGAGTAACGTATTTCGGTTGGTTGTATTCAAATTAATTTAATTTCTCAAAAAAATGAGGAGTATAATGTGGTGCCAGTTCTGGGTGAAAGATAGCAATGAAATCTTTTAGTACCCAATCAGGACGTGCAGACGACCATTCGAAAAATACAATTCCACCTTTGGCGCCTTTGTGTAATGCGTACGAATATACTTTTTTATTTTTAAACGCGTCAAATTTTGCATAATGCGGATTGCTGTTATTCATCTCTTTTAGAGAAGTAAAATCACCTGGAGCAATCCAAAATTCTGCTTTTTGTGCTTTTTCGAGAATCGTTTCAAAAGGTAAAGTCAAACTTCCAGTCCCAGTTGTATTAGCCCATAAATAATTGGATTGTGCTTCTTTAAGAAATAAAGCCATCCAGCTTTCGCCTTGGGGAACAAACCATTGATCTTGATACATAGCACCACTCAAAACGGTAGGTTTTTGCTTTGCTTTTTTGGCTAAAGCCAAAGTGGTTTGGTATTCTTTTTCGATGGAGGAAAAAATTGCCTTGGCTTTAGCATCCAAACCATACAAAGCACCAAAAAACTTGATCCATTCTGCTTTGCCTAGCGGAGATTGTTCATTCCAATCGCCATTTAAAAGGACTTTCAAACCACTCTTTTGTAAGTTATCCAGAGTTGGATTACTATTGTTCAAACCGAAACTCACAATAACCTCCGGAGCCATATCAATTAGTATTTCGGTGTTTAAGGTTTCATTGGTTCCTACTTCTTTCACTAGTCCAGCGTCAATTCGCTTTCTGGTTTTTGCCGACGAAATAAAATCAGTATTGGGAAAACCTACCAAGGTATTCTCAACGCCTAATAATTCCAATGCTGGAATGTGTGTTGTAGAGGTAACAACTATGGATCGAATGGGAACTGAAATTCGTGTGTATTGTTGTAAGCTATCGGGAATACTGCCATTTTTTTCTTGTAAAATGTAAGTAAATGGTGTTTTGGCATCAGGCCAAGGATGTGTAATCTTAAGAATAGAATAGCCTTGGTAATGGTATATTTCTATTCCTTTAGCGTGCTGTATTTCATTTTTGGTACTACTTTTTGAAACTGCTGAATTGGTGCTGTTTTGTTTGCATCCGCCAAGAAGCAGAATAGGAAAAAGGAAAATAAATTTTAAAAAAAATGATTTCATCGCTTTGATTACAAGATATGCAAAGGTAGGTGTAAACGGATTTAAAAATCAAATTTAATTTTTTATCCCAATCTTAGTGGTATCTTTGCACTCGTATTGAGGTTGCTTTTTTGTTTTTCAAAATAGCATTAAAAGGGAAGTGAGTGATTGAAGATCGCTGATAAAGGATTTTAGATTTTAGATTGAATCAACAACATCTGAAATTTAGAATTCAACAATCAAAATTCAAAAATCTTACGCTGTACCCGCAACTGTAAGCTAAAAAGCTTGTTGTTATCTACAAAACCATTGTTCGCTCTACGAATGAGAAGGTAAACAACAAGACGCAAGCCAGGAGACCTGCCCATTACATCGAGTATCAAACTTTCGGGAAAAAAGGTTTGGGTATGGGTAATTCTATGCTTTTCTCCCCATTATTAGTAAAGTAACAGTTCAGCTGTTGCAAAATGTTTAATGTATAATGAACAAGAAAAACGTTCGGATTAGCGCATTGTTTGTGCTAGTATCTGCTTGTGCTTTTGCGCAAGAAAAAGAAAATGCTAACTCTCAAAACGAGTTACAAGAAGTAGTGGTATCTGATTCTAAATTTGCTTTAGCCAAAGAAAAATCAGGAAAGGTAATTTCAAAAATTACCGCTGAGGATTTAAAGAACAGACCGGGTCAAAGTATCGCTGCCGTTTTAAACACCGTTGCGGGACTAGAAATTAATGGCAATCAAAGTGTTGCTGGGAAAAATTTAGGCTATTACATTAGGGGAGGAAAAAACAATCAAGTTTTGATTTTAATTGATGGAATCCCTGTAAACGATGCGTCAGGAATAAATATGGAATATGACTTGCGTTTGTTGCCAGTGGAGCAAGTAGAAAGCATTGAGATTATGAAAGGGGCAGCAAGTACGCTGTACGGTTCTGGGGCTGCTACAGGAGTAATTTCTATTAAATTGAAGAAAGGGAGTAAGAAGTCGATTGCAGGAAATGCCTATCTAAATACTGGAACTAACGCAACAGCATCCCATCAAAGTCAAAAATTAGCTGATTTTAATCAAGGTTTTTCTTTACACGGATCAAGTAAAAAACTTACTTATTTCACTTCTTTAAATAGTACAGAAACAAAAGGAATGTCTCAAATTGCTCCAACTAATTCGGATGATTTGTATGAAGATGATCCTTTTTCGCGTTTGAATTATTTAGCCAAAGTGGGTTATGCCGTAACCGATAAATTGTCATTTGATTTTTTTGGAAATTACGATCAAATCAAAAATGATTATGATGGCGGTTATGATAATACAGGAATGAGCGATACAGAAAAAAATAAAACTAGTTCGAAGCAATTTCGTTTCGGATTTTCTCCTAAATTCAAATATGAAAAAGGGGAATTCATTTTAAATTCGAGTTTTAATAAACTCGTTCGTTCCTATGATGAGTTGGATACGTATTCGAATTCGGTAGGTTTTGCACAATATGAATCAAGAAGTGTGAATGTAGATGGGTTTAATAAATTTGAAATCAATCCTTCTTTCTTTTTAGTTTCTGGGGTGCAATACCAATTTCACGATGCTAATAGTAGTACTCCTTATGGGAATATCGCCAAAGAAAATACTAAATTCAATATGATAGATCCCTATCTAACAGGAGTGTATACTTCTAAAATGGGTTTCAATATGAACGCCGGTGCAAGATGGAATAGCCATAGTGCCTATGGTAATCAATTGGTATATAATATCAATCCATCATTTGATTTTCAATCACTTCCATTAAAGATAGTAAGTTCATATAGTACAGCTTTTGTTACGCCAAGTTTGTACCAATTGTATTCGCAATATGGTAATTCAAAATTGACTCCAGAAAAAAACAGTACAGCTGAGGTGGGTTTTGAAACGCAATTAGGAAATAGAAAAATTAGATGGAATGTAGTTGGCTTCTACCGTGAACAAACAAACTTTATTGGGTTTTACTACAACCCAACTACCTATGCTTCCAATTATATTAATATTGACGGATTAAATAAAGCTAAAGGGATTGAAACAGAAATCCAATTGACCTTAAGTGATAACGTAAAATGGAATTCGAATTATACATTTACACAAGTAGATGATGCGTTGGATCGATTGATTCCAAAACACAAAATCAATTCTTCTTTGGATTATAAAGTTTCTGACAGATTCTTTTGGAATGTCAATTATCAATACATAGATGCTAGAAAAGATGCGTTTTTTGACGGAAACACCTATGCCACTACTCAAGTGAAATTGGGTTCGTATCAGATATTAAATACGTTGGTTCGATATGAAATAATCAAAAACAAGTTGTCTGCTTTTGGTTCTGTTCATAATCTTTTTAATTCTGATTTTGTAGAGAATATTGGATATAGCACTTTGGGGCGCAACTTTAAATTGGGTTTGACTATTAATTTGTAATCTAATGTATTCCAATAACAAAAAAGGCTTTCTAATTTAGAAAGCCTTTTGAATTTATAGGATAGTATTAATTGAAAGCGTGTTGCAATCCTTTAGGCACTTTCTCTAAATACATTTGATTTTGAATGCCATCAATAGATTTCGAATCTTTAAAGATATCAAATTGTTTACCAGTACTTTGTTGAATCATTCTACCAGTACCTGTAATTTTTCCAATAGCTGCTTTCAACAAAGGCTCATTTACATCACCTAAAACTCCATAAGTACTGATTGTTTCTTTCAATTCATAAGTTGGAGTCAATCCGTTGAAATAGTCTCCAAAATTTGCTGAATTGACAACTTTAAAAGTAAGAGGCTGCATCGCATATTTATGATTTGGATTTCTGTTTGTTGCAGTAAAATCAGGAGAATCATATAAAGTAACTGAACCTACATTTTTTCCAATGGTAGTCGTGCCTATTTGAACGACATCAATGTAGGGTTTTAGTCCGTTTATAATCATTTCACTTGCCGAAGCTGTGCTTCCAGTAGCTAGGATATAGACTTTTGTCATATTCAAGCTATTGATAGGAGTAGCACCGATTTTATCTGTAAAAAAGTTGCGAACTCCATTCGGGTTATTGGCTTCAAAATAGGCGTTAATCTTAGTATTCCATTGTTGTTTAGCAAACACTTTACCAGTAAACTGACCTGTAATCATACTGGCTAAATAAGTTGCAGTTCTTACAGAACCACCACCATTATATCGTAAATCCAATACTAAATCAGTAATTCCTTGCGATTTGAATTCGCCAAATGCAGTATTCAATTGGGAATCAAAATCAGCATAAAATCCATTATACATTAAATAGCCAATTTTTTTTGAGCCAACTGTAATTACATTTTTAATTAAAATTGGATTTTCTGTTAGTGTTGTTTTTGTCAAGGTTACCGTTTTACCATTTGAAGTAACAGTGGTTCCGTTATAATCGGCCATATTTAGTGTATAGCTGTCATTGGATCCAAACAATAAACTTTCGTAATTGCTCACAGTTAATTGGGTGCCATTGACTGCGGTAAACATTTCGCCTCGGCGGATGTCTTTTGTAGCTGCATCTGAACCTGGAATAATGTAACGAACAAAACCGAAAACATCAGTAGTACTGTTAGGTTTGTAACTTAATCCAAATTCGACTCCATTATTCTTTGAGGTTCCCTGAAGTGATTGTTCCAAGGTTACATAATCGTCTACCATCCAACTGAATCGATCAATGTTTGGACTAACTCGCAAGGCATCGAATAAATCTTCCGGTACTTTGTAATTTGTTAGAAAAGCATCTAAAGCAGCTTGGTTTGCAAAACGATTGTCGGCTAAGTTAGGCACATCTGATTGCCATAGATAGTATTGATTCAATCCCTTCCAAATAAAATTTTGAACTTCGAGATTGTCAAGTGATGGCTGAATGATATCGTCTTGATCTTTTTGACAACCTTGAAGGAAGAAAACACAGGCGAATAATATGTTCGAAAGTTGAAAAATTTTTCTCATAATTAGGTATAAGGATTTGGGTTTAAAACGTAAAAATACAAACTTTTGTTTTATGCCAAATATAAATTTATGGCATTATTTTTGAAAAATATAACCCGTAAATTAATATATTTATCAAAATAATTTAAAATTACATCTCATATGAAAAAAAATATCATAACCATTTTCTTCCTTTTAGTATCGGGTTCTTTCTTTGCACAATCAGTTTTTGATCAAT
>JAGNSF010000119.1 GCA_017988155.1 Flavobacterium sp.
ATATTATTTAGTATATCGTTTATTACTTCTGGATTATTTGAAATATTTTTTTCCATTCAAAATTCAAAAACACATTCTGGTTGGGGTTGGTATTTAGTTGGAGGTCTTTTTTCATTAACAATGGGTGTTTATTTGGTAATTTATCCTGGAATTTCAATTGTTATTTTACCATTTATTGTAGGATTTACGGTAATGTTTCGTTCTTTCCAATTGTTAGGAATTGCATTTGATATGAAATCTTTGGGTATTTTGAGATGGGGAAACCTTGCCATAGCAAGTGTATTAGGTATTGTTTTTTCGTTCATACTTTTGGCAAACCCAATATTTTCAGGGATTTCAATTGTAACAGCAACAGCATTAGCATTTATTTTTATTGGTACTGCGTTAACTATTCTTTCATTTGACCTTAAAAAAGTGAAAGACATACCAAGCAAAATAAGTAATAACCTTAAAGATAAAATTACTACTTTGCAAAAGGAAATTAATGAGAACACGAAATAAGAAATACTGCAACTAACAGCAGTTTGGCAAAATGGCGGGTTTAGTGCTAAATTCAACAGCAGTAATTCTATTGAACTTTTGTGCTAAACCCAACATTTGTCCTTCGATTTCCGCCACTTCGCCAAGCTGCAAACCGTTACCTGCAAGCCTAAAGAACGAACCGAGTAAAAATGAACGACAGAATGAAACAGAAAATAAGAACAGAACAAATGAACCATCAGACAGCTGACCCAAAAGCCAACGCTTCTGTATTTTTATTTTTTCCCACCGCACATTTTTTAAAAACAATTTTAGCCAGCCGCACAAATGGCACATTTGGTTTTGCCCAACACACAAGCCGACCCTTCGCAAAACCAAAAGAGCCATTTTTTTGCCAACGCACCAATAAATAATTAAATTTGAAACTGTTAAACTCACTGACAAATGCAGCAAATAAAGAATAATCCATATAGAGTAATCGGTTTACTAGTTGGGGCTACTGCACCGCAGCAAGTAAGACAAATAAATAGACTAAGACAATCAATCGAGGCTGAAGTTGAACCAGATGAAGATTTTAGTTTCCCCGTAATTAGCAAACTTCAAAGGACAACAGAAACAGTAAACGCTGCTGCTTCGAAAATACATCTTGAAAGTGGTAAAATCAACGCTTCTTTATTTTGGTTTTACAAGGGAAATGAAATAGATGATGATGCTGCATTTGATATTTTAAAAGGTGAAAACGGAGATAAGGAAGAAGCACAAAAAATTTGGACGAGTGCTATTAAAGGGAAAGAAATTACAAAGAGAAACGTTTCATGCCTTCATAACTTATCTACGTTATTATTGTCAAATGCTTTCAAAGGAAATAAAATATTTGTAAAAATATTAGAAGACGCTATTACTCTAAAACTAAAGTTTCTTGAAAGCGACTTTTCAGCTGATTTAGTAAAAATTGCTACTGATGAAAATAATAGAACCAACAAGGTTGAACTTCAGCTTATTTTTTTAAAAGAACTTCATTCTGAAATTGAAAAAAACGAGGACTTTAGCACTGATAGATTTTTAACAATACTAAATAATCTTAATTTTTCGGCTAAAGAAGAGTTCTTAAAAGGTTTTGTTCAAAAGCCAATTAGGCAAATTGAGGATGAAATCTCAAAAACAAAGACAAAAAGACAAGCTGATAAAAGAGATGCCGAAATTTTTGGTAAGGAATTATATGAAAATACCGAAGCAAGTATTGAACAATTAAAAAATGTTCTTGATACCAGTGATATAAGATATCAAAATATTGCTGATAAATTGGCGAATGAAATTTTACAATGTGGGATTGATTTTTTTCAAGAGTTTAAGGATGAAGATTTCGACCCTAGTGATGAATCAATGAATTTATTTGATTTAGCAAGTTCAATTGCGGTAGGCAATATTGTTTCTCAGCGTTGTGAGGAGAATACGGAGAATTTACAGGAATGGATTGATGAAAAACCTGATAGAGATAGACAAAAATTAATTGCTGATGAGTTGACTTTCATAGGTTCTAAATTAGAGAGATTTCAATCGTTATCAGACACAATTAGTAATGCAAAAGATTTAATTGATTCTTGCAAACCTAAATTAATCGAAATAAAAAAAGCACTTGGTTCTAATGATGAGTTTTATTTAAACATTAGTAGTGCAGTTGTTCAAAATGCACAAAATATGCTTGTTCAAGCTGTAAATGAAATTATTGAAGCATCAAATAGACGTTCATTCGGTGTTTCATTATCATCAGATAAGGCTTCGATACAGACTGCTTTGGACATAACATTTAAGATGGGGAGTTTTGATATGAATGCTACACTCAAATCTCACTATAAGAATAATCTAGATGGTATTAAAAATCTTGCAGGTCAATTAGGTATATCTACATTATCACCAAAAGAAAAGGTTCAACAGGAAAAAACTACAGCAGAAAGAAAACTTCGAGAAATTCAAAATCAAACTTTTTTTCAGAATGAAATTAATGCTGCAAATAATGAAATGTCTAAGATAAAAGAATGGCAATTTTTAAGAAGTCAAGCAGATAAAGACTCTCAAATTAGGGAACAAGAAAATAAGATACGCCAAATAAAGACTAGAAGTGAACAGGAAAAAGCCTCTCAAATAAAATTGCAACAAAAACGAATAAGTGATTTACAAGTTAAACTTCAACAAACAGAATACTAACATGAAAAAAATAACAATAGCAGCCCTTCTGATAATTTCGCAAAGTGCTTTTGCTCAGGTAACTTCGGAAGAGCTAAAAAAAGAGATAACTCCCTTGATTAAAAAAATTGAGGTTTTAGAAACTAAAGCTACTAAGCAAGGTAAAGAAATAGAAGGATTAAATTTAAAATTATCAACTACAAATAAGCAAATTGATAGTTTAGAAAATAAAATTGCTGCAAACGAAATTGCAATTTCTCAAACAAAAACAGACCTTACTAATGAAATTACTCAAAGTGGTGTAGCCAGTGATGGCAAAATTAAAACCGTGAGTAAAGACCTAAGTAAAAACTCACTTTATGGTATTATTGGTGTTTTGCTGGCAATTTTACTTTCGGGTGTTTTGTTCTTCTTTTGGAAAAAAAGGCAGGAAACAGACAAGTCCGAATTAATCAATAAATTGGATAATTCTAAAAAGGAGATTAACAAAGAAATAGAAAACACTAAAAGCAGCTTGACTACTATCGAGCAAAAGTTGTTTGAGGAGTATAACAAACAAGTTGCGGGAATTGAACAATTATTTTTATCTATCTCTGAATTGAACAAAGGCAAATCTCCAGCTACTATTACAGAGCAAGATCATTCATTAGCCCTCAAAGTTGCAGATGAAGTTACAAGAATAAATGCTTTTGCAAATACACTTGACCCAACAAAACAAGAGGCGATAGCATTGAAAGGTTCGGTGAATAAAATCATTGATAATTTCAGAGCTAATAATTATGAAATAGTGAATTTGTTGGGACAGAAGTATGATGAAAGGTTGAATATAGAGGTAGTCGGAGAAGATATTGATCCTACCTTAAAAGCTGGAGAAGAGAAAATCACAAAAGTAATAAAGCCACTTGTCAAGTTTAACGGTAAGCAAATTCAAGCAGCACAAGTAGAAATATCAATTGGACAATAAAAAGTAAAAATATATGAGAACTAAAATTGACTACGGAATAGATTTAGGAACAACAAATTCTGCTATTTCAAGAATGGAGAATGGCAAACCTGTTATTTTAAAATCTGATGTTCAAATGGATACACTTCCTTCTTGCATAGCTGTTACTCCAAGAAAAAGTATAATTCAAGGGGTTGCTGCTTTAAAGGCATATAGAACTGAAAAATTAAGAGCAGCTGAAAATGCAGGTAGTGACTCAAATGCTTATTTAGAATTTAAAACGACTATGGGTACGGATATAACCTATCCTAGTTCGTTTTTAAATAAGGAATTTACTTCCGAGGAACTTTCCGCGGAAATATTACTGAAACTGAAATCATTCGTAAAAGACGAAAATGTAAATTCCATAGTAATTACTGTCCCTGCAAGATTTAAAGTACCGCAAAATGAAGCTACTATAAAAGCAGGTAAATTAGCTGGCTTTGAAGTAGTGGAATTGCTGCAAGAGCCAATTGCTGCATCTATTGCCTATGGTTTAGATGCTAAAAACAAAGATGGGATTTGGCTGGTTTTTGATTTTGGTGGAGGTACATTTGATGTGGCACTTGTAAAGGTTATTCAGGGTGTTATGACCGTGATAGATACTGCTGGAGATAACAATCTAGGAGGAAAGGATCTAGATTTAGCTATGATTGATAAATTAATAATTCCTTATTTAGATGAAAATTATTCGATTAAAAGTTTTCTAAAAGATCCTTTAAAAAAAGAAATATTGCGTATTGCAATGAAAGGTTATGCGGAAGACGCTAAGGTGCAACTTTCAGATAATCCAACATATGATATTTCTACATTTCCTGGTGAAATTAGAGCAACTGATGATGATGGAACTGAATTTAATTTAAACATGACTATTTCACAGGAGCAATTAGCTGAAGTTTTTAGTCCAATTTATCAAAAGGCAATTGACATTACAAAGAAAATCCTGACTAAAAACAACTTAAAAGGTTCTCAATTAGAGTGTTTAATACTTGTTGGTGGCCCTACATATTCGCCTATTGTACAGAATATGCTTAAGGAGCAAATAACAGAAAATGTAATTGCAAAAAATCAAATGACTTCTGTTGCTATTGGTGCTGCATTATACGCTTCCACAAAAGAAATTGGAGTTGTGGCACCACCACCTCCAGTTGGCACTATTGCCTTAGATTTAAAATACGATGCGGCTGTTGTAGGTGAGGAAGTAAGAATAAATGTAAAATTAGCACAAGGTTCATCAAAAAAAGCCATTCCAGAAAATCTTTTTGTTGTTATTGATAGAGATGATAAAGTATTTAAAAGCGACAAAAAACAAATTAGTGAACGTGCATCTTTAATTGATTTATTATTAAACAAAGACACTTCGAACTATTTCACAATTAACTTAACTGATGACAAGGGTAATAAATTAGAATGCCAACCAAATAACTTTACAATACTTGAAGGAATTACAACTCCTCATGCCCCATTGCCTTATGCTTGGGGAATTGAAGTTTGGAATGAACAAAAGAAATTATCAGTGTTTGAACCATTAAAAGGTTTGGAAAAAAATCAAATTCAAAATGGAGCAGTTGGTATTTCAAATAAATTAAAAATTCCTAAACAAATAACTGGTGGCAAGGTAACAGATGTTTTAAGAATTCCCCTTTATCAGGGAGAGGATGATGCTGCGGGAAAAAGTTCGTTCCATAGCAATCATGTTGTAGATGTCATTATTACAGGCGAAACAATACCAGGCGTTTTACCAGCTAACTCTGAACTTGAAGTAACACTTAAGTTTGATAACAATGGAACTCCAACGTGTTCTGCTTTTTTCCCTTTACTAAATCATACGGAAGAAATTAAAGTTGTAATTGAAAAATCAGCTCAAGTTGATGGTAAGTGGTTATTAAAAGAAATTAAGTCAGATATACAAAAAGCAGAAGCACTAAATGATGAGAATGCTAAGCCCATTCTATCCAAATGTATCTCGGATTTGAATATTTTATTAGGTGATTTTAAAAATGAAGAAGGAAATGAAAATGGCAAAATTCGCATTCTCGATGATTTAAGAAAAATCAGATTAATCATTGAAGGCGAAGCCGATAAAGTAGAATGGCCAAAAACAAAACAAGAGTTAAAAGACTCCTATTACAAGGCAGAAGAGATAGTTGAACAAATATCAAGTAGTGGCTTAGGTTCTAATTTGAACATGCAAAAAGTAAATGCTCAATTGCATGACTTTAATACTAAAGTTGATCAAATAATTATTGCCGAAGATTCACAGATGGCAAAAGAGACTATTGAAAATATTGATGACTTTATTAGAGCAATAATTGGAGGAGTTATGCCTGATGATGGAGAAAGAGAAGCTAATTTTAT
>JAGNSF010000120.1 GCA_017988155.1 Flavobacterium sp.
ATTTGGCTGTGAAATATATTCCCGTTTCTATTGCAATTGTATTGTTGATGCAAACGGTTTGGATGGGCGTACTATTTGAAATGCTCTTAGAAAAGAAAATCCCTTCAGCTCAAAAAATCATTTCTGTTTTTGTGGTACTTGTAGGAACTGCTTTGGCAACAAATATCATCGAAGATAAATTGGTAACAGATTGGCGTGGTATTGTTCTTGGATTGCTATCTGCAGCTTCGTTCACAACTACCATGTTTACCGCAAACCGAGTAGGTATTGGTGTGTCATCAGCACAACGCAGTTTGTTTATGTTGTTAGGTGGTGCCGTAATTGTTATCGGATTTGCTATCGCCAACCAAACGGGAGATTTCCAATTCGAAATTTTTTCCAAATGGGGAATAGTTCTAGCACTCTTTGGTACTATTATTCCGCCATTATTATTCAATGCGGGCTTTCCACTAACTGGAATTGGTTTAGGCAGTATTGTATCGGCTTTAGAACTACCCGTTTCTGTATTAATGGCCTATTTCCTTTTGAATGAAAACATCAACACTTGGCAATGGATCGGAATTGTGCTAATCATCTTGGCTATTGTCATTATGAATATCAATTATAAGAAAGACTAGTGTTTTGGAGTCACTATTTAATTTCAAATCAGAACCCATTATACTCGACTTGCCAGACGCTGAGATTATTTATTATCCTCAGTTTTTTGACAAGGAACAAGCAGACAAAATATATACCGAATTACTCCAAGAAATAGCTTGGCAACAAGATACTATCACGATTTATGGCAAAACACATCCGCAACCGCGTTTGACTGCTTTATATGGCAATGAAGGAAAACCCTACTCCTATTCCAATATCACGATGCACCCGCAGCCTTGGAATACACTTTTACAAAAAATAAAATACTACATAGAGGCTACAACTGAATGCCAATTCACAACTGTTTTACTAAATCAATACCGAGACGGAAAAGACAGTAACGGTTGGCACGCCGATAACGAAAAAGAATTGGGACACAACCCTATTATTGCCTCTTTAAGTTTTGGTGCTGAACGTGTTTTTCAACTCAAGCACAATACGATTATTGAAGCTAAAAAGAGCATTACCTTAGAACACGGTAGCCTTTTGTTGATGAAAGGAAGTACACAACATTTTTGGAAACACCAAATTCCAAAGACAGCTAAACCTGTTGACACAAGAATTAATTTAACTTTTCGCACAATTGAATAATTGTTTATATTTGGATTCAAATCTTTACAATATGCAAACCATTATTGAATATTTTTCTACCATTCCTTCTTCACATAGAAGCCTTATTTTAGTAGGCGGAATCACTATTTTTTGGCTGATAGAAAATGCATTTCCGTTGTTTAATTTTAAATACCGTAGATGGCATCATGCAGGAATTAATATTTTTTTTACTTTAACCACCATCATCGTTAATTTTTGTTTGGCTTTCATTTTATTGCAAGTAGCCGATTGGTCGGTGAACAATAATTTTGGGATTTTACAGTGGCTGCCTGAAATGCCAATAGCTGCTTATACGATTATTGGTTTACTTTTATTGGATTTAATAGGAGCTTATCTCGTGCATCTGGTAGAACACAAAGTAAAAATGCTGTGGCGTTTTCATTTGATTCACCATACCGATACTTGGATTGATACGACTACTGCTAACCGACACCATCCCGGCGAAAGTGTGATTCGATTTGTATTTACCACCCTAGGAGTACTTTTGGTTGGAACACCAATGTGGCTAGTATTTTTATACCAAACACTTTCTGTCGTAGCCACTCAATTCAATCATGCCAACATTGCCTTACCTAAAAAAGTAGATTTGTTTTTGAGCTATTTCATTGTGTCACCAGACATGCACAAAGTACACCATCATTATGTGATGCCGTATACAGATAGTAATTATGGCAATATTTTCTCTATTTGGGACAGACTTTTTGGTACTTTTATGATTATGCCAAGAGAAGAAATTGTCTTTGGTGTGGATACCCATATGCAACCCCAAGAGCACAATGATTTGAAGAATTTATTAAAAATACCTTTTCAGAAAAAAAAGTAAAGAGTGACTATTGAACTAATTATTTTTTTTATTAATATTGATAACTGATTTTAAATCAGCTTGTATTAAGGTATAACTAATAAAACTATTTGAATTATTTTCATCCAATGAAAAAGAGTAGCCGTAAAGAATTAAGTTGGGAAGAGACGGAAAAATTGATGACTTTGGCCCTAGAAGAAAGAAACCCTTTTGAAATTATCAAAAAAGAATTTGGACTGGTAGAGAAAGAGGTTTTAGAAATTATGAAGAAGAAAATGCCCGCAGAAAAATTCGAAATGTGGAAAAAGAAAGCGGCAGCCAACAAACCAAAACCAAAACCCGTAAAAATTGATGATTTTGACGACGACTTGGATGGTAAATATTATATCAAAAATAAACTAGACTAAAAACACAGAACTCCTGGACAACAGGAGTTTTTTTATTCATCCAACTATCCATGAAAAAAATCTATATTTCATTACTATTTATATTAGTATCTGTAACAAGTTTTTCGCAAGTCACAACTGCCTTCACGAAAGAGAATGTAGCTATAAATCACTTATTAAATGGTAGTTTGTATACTCCTAGCCAACAGAACAAAAAACTAAATTTAGTCATTCTCATAGCTGGTTCAGGCCCGACAGATCGTGATGGCAATCAAATGGGGTTGGCCAATAATTCCTTGAAACTATTAGCCGAAGCGCTAGCCAACAATGGAATTGCAGTGTACAGTTATGACAAACGAATATTTGCTCAAATGGCAAGTGGTAAACTAGACGAAGCGAGTTTATCTTTCGACAACTTTATTGACGATGCCAAAGCAGTAATTCAATATTTCAAAAATCAAAAAAAATACCACAGCATTATCGTTGCCGGACATAGCGAAGGAGCCTTAATTGGAATGGTGGCAGCTAATGGCAATGCCGATGCCTATATCTCAATTGCTGGAGCGGGTCGCCCTATCGACGAGGTTTTGGTGGAGCAAATTGGAAAACAAGCACCATTCTTAAAAGAAGAAGTAGAAAAAAACTTGGCTACTTTAAAAAGTGGAAATACCTTCGAATTGAAAAATCAAATGCTAGCCTCTTTATTTAGAGCGAGTGTGCAACCCTATATGATTTCGTGGATCAAATACCATCCGCAAACAGAAATCAAAAAACTACAGATCCCAACCTTATTAATCAACGGGAACAAAGACATTCAAGTAAGTGTCCAAGATGCGCAATTATTGCAACAAGCAAAACCAGATGCTCAACTCAAAATCATACCCAACATGAATCATGTTTTCAAAGAAATCAAAGGGGATGATGCGGAAAATAAAGCGTCTTATACCAATCCTAATTTACCAATTGCTACCGATTTATCACAACTAATTACTACATTTATAAAATCAATTTAAGTTGTAACAATTCTTGCTTAAAACATACTAATAACCCAATCTAAATAATTCAAAATGAAAAAATCAATTATTGCTCTCGCTTTAGTAGCTTTTCTTTGGAACAGCAATACTGCAAACGCACAAAAAAAGACAAATCCTACACAAGATATTAAAGTAGGAATCGACTTAGTCGATGTGAAAGATGATAAAGTAAAAGTGACCGTTCTGGCTCCTAAATTTACTGCGGATAAAATCACTTATAGCATTCCTAAAATTGTACCTGGAACTTATTCAGAAGACAATTACGGAAAAAATATTGAAGATTTAAAAGCCTTTGACTCTAAAGGAATTGCACTAGCTGTAACTAAAACAGATGACAATACTTGGTCGATTTCTAATGCTAAAAATTTAGCCAAAATTACTTACCTAGTAAACGATACCTTTGATACTGAAAAAGGGGGAGGTTTTGGAACTGATATTTTTTCACCTGCAGGAACCAATATTGATGCTGGCACTAACTTTATGATCAATACTCATGGGTTTGTAGGGTACTTCCAAGACAAAAAAGACCTTCCGTATCAAGTAACTATTACGCATCCTGAAACACTTTGGGGAGCTACTTCAATGATTGATACTGATACTAGTGCAACTAAAGATGTATTTACTACGCCACGTTATGCTGAGTTAGTAGAAAACCCAATTATGTACGCCAAACCAGATTACACTACTTTTAATGTAAACGGAATGGACATTCAAATTGCAGTCTATTCGCCATCAGGAAAAGTAACAGCAGAAAGCATTACTCCTGAAATGAAAAAAATGATGACGGCTCAGAAAACATTTTTAGGTGACGTTAATGCTACTAAAAAATATTCTGTTTTATTGTACTTATCATCAATGAAACCAGAAGACGCAAAAGGATTTGGAGCTTTAGAACATCCAACAGCTACAACAGTTGTATTACCAGAAATGATGCCACTAGATGAGTTACAAAAATCCATGATTGATGTTGTATCACATGAGTTTTTTCATATTGTAACCCCTTTAACCATTCATTCTAACGAAATTCAATACTTTGATTACAATGCTCCTAAAATGTCACAACACTTATGGATGTATGAAGGAGTAACAGAATATTTTGCGAATTTGTTCCAAATCAATCAAGGATTAATTGAGGAAACAGATTTTCTAAATCGTATGGCAGAAAAAATCGAACAAGCTAAAAACTTAGACGATACTATGCCATTCACAACGATGAGTGCTAACGTATTAAAAAGTCCATACAAAGAGCAATACTTAAATGTATACCAAAAAGGGGCTTTAATTGGAATGTGTATCGATATCATTATTCGTGAGAAAAGCAATGGTGAAAGAGGTATTTTGAACTTAATGCAACAACTTTCAAAAGAATACGGCGTTCATAAAGCGTTCAATGACGAAGAGTTATTTGCCAAAATCACAGCGCTTACCTATCCAGAAGTAGGTAACTTTTTAAGCACCTATGTGTCAGGACCAACTCCTATTCCTTACGAGATTTTCCTTGCAAAAGTTGGGGTAAGCAAAACAAAAGACAAAAAAGCGGGTAATGTATTCTTGAAAGGTCAATCGCCTTACATTACCGTTAATAAAGAAACCAAAGAAATTTTGGTAAGACCTGATACTGAACTGATCGATTTCTATAAAAATTTAGATTTAAGAGCCAATGATATAATTGTCGCTATTAATGACAAAGCCTACTCTTTGGATAATATTTATGAAATGATTGGAGATAGCGAAAACTGGAAAGAGAACGATGCAATTACCATCAAAATCAAAAGAGAGGGTAAAGAACAAATCCTAACTGGAAAAGTAAGTTTACCTTTTGAAGAAATTGAAGGTTTGAAAGCAACAGAAAGTGCTAAAACCAATATGAAAAATGCTTGGTTAAAAGGCTAATAAATAAATTCATTCTTAGAAAATCCCAATTTAGAAATAGATTGGGATTTTTTTTGCAATTCAATCTCGCTTTCCAACAATTTTCGTTATTTTGCGCCAAAATACAAACACCAATGAAAAAAATCAGTATCGCTTTCGTAGCCATTTCACTATTATTTGCCTGTTCAGAAAAAAAATCAGAAAACAACCTACACCTTACAGGTAATATCAAAGGATTAAAAAAAGGAACTTTATATGTTCAAAGAGTTACCAATAATAAATTGGTTGCACTAGACACCATAGCAATTGATGGAAGTTCTCAATTTGAAACGGATATCGAATTGCAATCACCTGAAATGTTATATTTATTTCTAGACAGAGGAGTAAGTAATTCATTAGACAATAATTTATTATTTTTTGCAGAACCTGGAGCAATTTCAATTGAAACTAATTTAGAAAACTACATTGCAGATGCAAAAGTATCTGGGTCTAAAAATCAAGATTTGTATTACGAATTTAAAAAAGTAGACAGTCGTTTTCAAGATGAAAGTTTGGATTT
>JAGNSF010000121.1 GCA_017988155.1 Flavobacterium sp.
TCTTCCCATCCCGAACAGAGTAGTTAAGCCCGCCTGCGCAGATGGTACTGCAGTTATGTGGGAGAGTATGTCGTCGCCTTTCTTTATGAAACTCCAACTTGAAAAAGTTGGAGTTTTTTTGTTTATAGGATCGACGTGTTCGCCCTAAAGGGCTCGGTTCGTCGCCTTTCTTTAATCCTCATCATTTATTTGATGGTGATTTTTTTTGTTTTATTTTTTTGAAAAAATAAGATAAAATTTAGCCGAACAGAGTAGTTAAGCCCGCCTGCGTCCCGACGCTTCGGGAGTACGGCAGTTATGTGGGAGTCCCGATAGCAATATCGGGAGTCATCGCCTTTCTTTATGAAACTCCAACTTGAAAAAGTTGGAGTTTTTTTGTTTATAGGATCGACGTGTTCGCCCTTCGGGCTCGGTTCGTCGCCTTTCTTTAAATCCTCATCATTTATTTGATGGGGATTTTTTTTGTTTTATTTTTTTAGAAAAAATAAGATAAAATTTAGCCCGAACAGAGTAGTTAAGCCCGCCTGCGTCCCGACGCTTTGGGAGTACGGCAGTTATGTGGGAGTCCCGATAGCAATATCGGGAGTCATCGCCTTTCTTTATGAAACTCCAACTTGAAAAAGTTGGAGTTTTTTTGTTTATAGGATCGACGTGTTCGCCCTTCGGGCTCGGTTCGTCGCCTTTGCTTCGCCTATTCGGCTAAAGCCTCGGGTCTTTTAAAATCCCTGTTTCTAACGAAACGGGGTTTTTTGTTTTAAAATGATTGTATTTTGTTATAGAATACAAAGGTCTTTAGTAGCCCCGATAGAAGCTAGCTACCTTGTAGCGCGGATAGCGGGACAGCTCGTGTTCAGGCAATACAATTGCTGCTCCTAAAAAGTAAGGCAATAGGCTTCCTAGAGTGCGGAAACTTTTGTAACTTTAGTACTTTACACTATGCTATGATGCCTACGACTATTGTTGATCAACACCAAATTTTACAACGCTACCAACCGATGGTTGCAACTACTCATAAAGGGAGGCAAGGACATGTGTTGTTAGTAGGAGGGAGTTATGGTAAGATGGGTTCGGTCTGTTTGTCGGCTAAAGCGGCGATGAAGTCGGGCTGCGGATTGGTCACTGCTTTTATTCCAAAATGTGGATATGAGATAGTCCAAATAGAGGTACCTGAAGTCATGGTGTTGACTGATGTTCAAGGCCATTGTATATCGGCAATTCATTTTGATATTGTGCCTAATGCTATTGGTATTGGTCCTGGTTTAGGTCAAGATGCCGCTACCCAACAAGGATTGTATGAATTTTTGAAAATGAATACCATTCCTCTAGTTCTTGATGCGGATGCGTTGAATATTTTGGCATTGCATCCGGATTGGTTGTCTTTGTTGGCTCCTAAAACAATTGTCACGCCGCATCTAAAAGAATTGGAACGTTTGATTGGGAAATGGAATTCGGAAGCCGAACTGTTTGAAAAAACAATTGCCTTTTCCAAAAAACACCAATTGATTGTTGTAATGAAAGGGGCTCCCACGCATTGTATTGATTGCGATTTGGTTTATAAAAATACCACAGGAAATGCGGCTTTGGCTACGGCGGGTAGTGGTGATGTGTTGACGGGAATGATTACCAGTTTATTGGCACAGTCGTATGAACCCATCGATGCGGCACTTTTAGGGGTGTATCTTCACGGATTAACGGCAGATATTGCTTTGCCTGAAACGGGTTATCAATCGTTTATCGCTTCGGATATCATTTCGTATTTAGGGAAAGCGTATTTGAGTTTGGGTCTGTAATTATACAATTACTTTTTCTAACACCATAAATTCTAGAGGTTCTTGTGTTGTTGGATTGAAAACGTCGCTCACTGGGAATGGCTCTCTTGCTCCTGTATCCACATACCCATTTCGTTTGTACCACGCAATTAATTCTTCACGTACTGAAATTACGGTCATGATTATTTTTGGGAGTCGCATTGCAGCGGCGAAGACTTCGGCTTGTTGCAATAATTTTTTTCCGATACCACAATTTTGCAAGTCAGGAGAAACAGTTAGCATTCCTAAATACAGTTCGTTTGCTTTGACTTTCAAAAGGACACAACCAATTATTTTGCCCTTGTCCGAATATTTTAGAATGGTGTTGGAAGCGTCTTGAATGATGTCAAGTAGTTCAGCTTCAGTGGTTCGACCGCCTTCCAAAAGATGGGCTTCGGTAGTCCAGCCTTTTTTGGAAAACTCGCCACGATAAGCCGAATTGATTAGTGTATTTAAAGAGGTAATGTCTTCTGCTACTGCTTTTGCAATCATGCTATAGTTTTTACTTAGAATCTATCGAGTGTAAATTTCGGAATTTTATCCCAAATAGGCTTTCAACTCTTCGTAGGTTTTGATTTTTGTACTTATTTTTTCTTTTCCTAAAACACTTTCAATTTGTGTTGGAATAGGCAATTTTACATTCAGTGCAGGTTCTACCACATCTAAAAACTTGATAGGATGCGCGGTTTCTAGGAATATTCCAATGGCATTAGGGTAATTTTCTAATTCTTTTTTCAATCCTAAATAGCCTACAGCGCCATGCGGTTCAGCAATATACCCATCGGTAGTGTAAATGGTTTTCATCGCTTCCAAAGTGGCTGCGTCTGAAAAAGTATAGGAAGAGAAATCAGTTTTGAATTGCTCCAAATCGTTTTGATACATTTCTTGGATTCGGATGAAATTACTTGGGTTACCCACATCCATAGCATTAGAAATGGTGGCGATAGACGGTTTTGGATCGTAAATACCGTTTGTTAAAAATCGAGGAACGGTATCGTTTACATTCGTAGATGCTACAAAATGTTGAACTGGCAATCCCATTTTCTTAGCAATGATACCGGCACAAATATTTCCAAAATTACCACTTGGGCAAGAAAATACTAAAGGTTTGTTTTGACTTTTCAATGCTTTGTACGCAAAGAAGAAATAAAACATTTGAGGTAACCAACGGGCAATATTGATGGAATTGGCCGAAGTTAAATTGTGATGTTTCAGACTATCGTCCAAAAATGCTTTTTTGACCATATCCTGACAATCGTCGAAAACGCCATCTACTTCCAAGGCTTTGATGTTTTGTCCTAAGGTGGTTAATTGTTTTTCCTGAATGTCGCTTACTTTTCCTGAAGGATAAAGTATAATTACATCTACACCTTCCACACCAAGAAAACCACTTGCTACGGCTCCTCCTGTATCTCCCGAAGTAGCTACTAAAACGGTATTTTTTGAGGTCTTGTCATTTCGATTGAAATAACCCAAACATCGTGACATAAAACGTGCTCCCACATCTTTAAATGCCATAGTTGGACCGTGAAATAATTCTAAAGAATAAATTCCTTTTTCTACTTCGACCACCGGAAAGTCAAAACATAAGGTTTCTTTAATAATAGCTCGAAGTTCGGTTTCAGGAATTTCATCGCTTACAAATTGTTGGATGGCTTGAAAAGCAATTTCTTCGTTGCTTGCATTTTCAATAGTATCAAAAAAGGCTGCTGGTAAAGGGGTGATATTTTCTGGAAAATACAATCCTCTATCGGTTGCTAATCCTTGTATAACAGCTTCTTCAAAAGAAACTTTAGGTGCGTTATGGTTTAAACTGTAATATTTCATTGTGTTAATTTGATTTAGTAAGCCCCACCCCGGCCCTCCCCAAAGGGGAGGGAGACCTAACTGGATTTAACTATTTTTATTCATTGTTGACCAAAAAATTTCAGATTTATTTGCCACTGATTAAAAGGATTAGACTGATTGACGCATAATAATCTAAATAATCAAAAAAATCAGTGGCTAAAAAAACTGTACATAATTTGGTTTGATTTTATTGTTGACTTAAAATTTTAACTCCTTCAGAATTCACTTTAGATACATGAATTTCATAAGGTAGATTGATGGCTTCGTATACTGCACTCATGGCTTTGGCAATTTTTTCTGCGGTTTCCTTTCCTTTGCTTAACGCAAAAATCGAAGGACCTGAACCTGATATCCCTGAACCTAGGGCGCCATTTTCTAGCGCCGCTTTTTTGATTAAATCAAATCCTGGAATTAAGACACTTCGTAACGGTTCTACAATTTCATCGTGTAAGGAACGACCAATTAAATCGTAATCTTGGGTGTATAATCCTGCGATTAATCCGCCCACATTTCCCCATTGCATGATAGCACTTTTTAAAGAAACGGTTTGTTTCAGTACCGAACGCGCATCCGAAGTTTTTAATTCAATTTGCGGATGTACTACTGTCGCGTACAATTCGGATGGACTTTCTATTTTGATAATATCCAAAGGGTTGTAGCTTCTTACCAAGGTAAAACCACCCAAAAGGGCAGGAGCCACGTTATCTGCATGTGCATTGCCACAAGCTAGTTTTTCGCCTTGCATGGCAAACTGCACTAAATCTTTAGTTGAATAGGGATAGCCTAATAAGGCATTGATGCCAAAAACTGCTCCTGCTGAACTAGCCGCACTACTACCAATTCCACTACCTGCTTTGATGTTTTTGTAGATTTCGATTTCAAAACCAAAGTCAGGGTTCACCGTTTCTAATAATGCCAATCCAGCTACTCCAGATACATTGTTTTCTGTTTCCAAAGGTAAGTCGGCACCAATGATTTTAGTAATTCGAATCCCTTTTTGAGCTGATTTCCGAATCACCATTTCGTCACCTACATTGTCAAGACATAGTCCTAAAACGTCGAATCCACATGACAGGTTAGCAATGGTTGCTGGGCAAAATAGTTTTATTTCATTCATAATTCATTGCGAGGCACGAAGCAATCTCATTTTATGTTTTACATTTTTTTTGCCACTAAGGCACAAAGTCACTAAGTTTTTTTGTCTCAGGTTTCAGGTTTAAAGCTCTCTCGAAACTAGCAACTTTAAATATGAAACTATATTTTATAAATTTCCAATTCCCCCTTCGGGGGTTAGGGGGCTTTTATACGTTTCCAATTCGGATGACATCAGCAAATATTCCTGAAGCCGTTACCGCAGCACCAGCACCAGCACCTTTGATTAATAAAGGTTGATCCACATAACGATCGGTGTAAAACAATACGATATTGTCTTTTCCTTCTAAATTGTAAAAAGGATGGTCTTTCGGTATGAATTGTAAACCAACGCTTGCTTTCCCATTTTCAAATTGCGCCACATATTTCAAACGCGATTCTTTGCTTTGGGCTTCCTTATACAATGCGTCAAAATGTGCAGCATGTTTTTGCAATGACGCAAAGAAGGCTTCATTTGATGTTGTTTCCAAACATTCCGCTGGCATAAACGATTCGTTAGCAATCGCTTCAATGTCCATTTGGTAACCGCTTTCGCGAATTAATATTAGGATTTTTCGAGCTACGTCAATTCCGCTCAAATCAATTTTCGGATCAGGTTCAGTAAATCCTTGCACTCCAGCTTCTTTCACCACATCGTGAAAAGAATTATTTTCGTCAAAATTATTGAAGATAAAATTCAAACTTCCGGATAAAACGGCTTGAATCTTATTGACTTTATCGCCCGAAGCAATTAGGTTTTTTACAGTATCAATAATAGGTAAACCCGCTCCAACATTCGTTTCAAATAAGAAAGGCGCATTGTATTGGCGGGATAGATTTTTTAAATTTTTGTAATTGTCGTAAGCCGATGAACAAGCAATTTTGTTACAAGTTACGACACCAACGCTTTGTTTTAAGTACTGCTCGTAGGTTTTAGAAACGCTTTCATTGGCTGTGATGTCAACAAAGATGCTGTTTCGTAGATTCAATTCTTTTACTTTAGCGATGAAAAGATCTTGGTTCGCCGTTTCTCCATTGTTTAAAACTGTTTGCCACTCTTTTAAAGAAATTCCGTCTTCGTCAAAGTGCATTTTTC
>JAGNSF010000122.1 GCA_017988155.1 Flavobacterium sp.
ATCTTGAGGTAAGTTAGGCAATTCACGAGAACGTGCTCCAGTAGCTAAAATAATATGGTCTGCACTATACTCTGTTACTTTTCCGTCTTTATCTGTTACATCTACTTTTTTACCTGGTTTAATTTTACCAAAACCATCAATAACGTCGATTTTATTTTTTTTCATCAAGAATTGAACCCCTTTGCTCATTCCGTCTGCCACTCCTCTTGAACGGTTCACAACCGCAGAGAAATCTTTATCAAATGATGAAACAGTCAATCCGTAGTCTGAAGCGTGTTTTAAGTAGTCAAAAACTTGTGCGGATTTTAATAAAGCTTTTGTTGGAATACAACCCCAGTTCAAGCAAACTCCTCCTAAATTTTCTTTTTCAATTACTGCTACTTTAAAACCTAATTGTGAGGCTCTAATAGCAGTAACATACCCTCCAGGTCCACTTCCTAAAACAATAATATCGTATTTCATGTGTATAAGTTTATCTAAATTAATTGATGCTGCGAATTTAAGGATTTATTCTGTTTTGTGAAATTTTCAGTTGCATAAAGTCAAAAACTAACAAATTTTCAAAAAAAACGTCCAAATGTAAGAATCCTTTGGTTATTTAATTGGCTACCGAAAATTGGGAATCGTATAAGTTTTTGTAATAGCCACTTTCTTTATTAACTAACTCTTGATGTGTGCCTTCTTCCACAATCAAACCTTTGTCCATGACTACAATTTTATCAGCATTAACAATGGTAGCTAATCGGTGGGCAATAACAATCGAGGTTCTCCCTTGTGTAATTGTTTCCGTTGCTCGTTGAATTAATTCTTCTGAATAGGTGTCAATTGAAGAAGTAGCTTCATCTAGAATCAAAATACTTGGATTGGAAACAAAGGCGCGTAAAAAAGCAATCAATTGGCGTTGCCCAGACGATAGCATCACACCTCGTTCTTTAACATCAAAGTCATAATTATCAGGCAAACTCATAATAAAATCGTGTACGCCAATCTTTTGTGCTGCAGCCAAAACTTCTTCACGAGAAATAGCTGGATTATTCAAAGTTATGTTGTTGTAAATCGTATCAGCAAATAAGAAAACGTCTTGTAAAACTACCGCAATTTGCTTTCGTAAAGACTCCAATGTGTAATTTTCAATTGTATTGTGATCAATACAAATAGTTCCGCTATTGATCTCATAAAAACGATTTAACAAATTAATAATCGTTGATTTTCCTGCTCCTGTAGATCCTACAATGGCAATAGTTTGACCAGCTTGAACATTTAAATCAATACCTTTAATTACTTCTTCGTCAGGTATGTAACCAAAGCGGACTCCTTTAAATTCGATATCACCTTTAAAAACGGGAGCCTCAATAGTTCCTGTATCTTGAATTTGGTCTTGTGTGTCTAAAATATCAAAAACACGATTGGCAGCAATCATTCCCAATTGCATTTCATTGAATTTATCCGCAATTTGTCGCAACGGATTGAATAACATTCCAATGAACATAGTATATGAAAATAAATCCCCAAAAGTGGTAAACATATCGCCATTCAGAATTTTAAATCCTCCATATAAGACAATAAAACCCAGGGTTAATGAAGAAATTATATCGGCAATAGGGAAGAAGATGGAATTGTACAGAATTGTTTTGATCCAAGCCTTTCTGTGTTTATCGTTGATGTTTTTAAACTTGTCCAATTCAATGTCTTCTCGGTTGAACAGTTGTACAATTTTCATCCCAGTAACACGTTCTTGTACGAAGGAATTCATGTTGGCAATTTCTGTTCGTACTTCTTCAAAAGCGACTTGCATTTTACGTTGGAAAATACGAGTAAAGAATACCAAAATAGGCATTGCTACAATCACAATCCATGTTAGTTTCCAGTTCATATAAAACATGAAAAACAGCACTACAACCATTTTCATTAGGTCGCTAATTATCATAAAAAGGCCTTGACTAAAGATACGAGCAATAGCTTCAATATCCGAAACAGAACGAGTTACTAATTGGCCCACAGGAACGTGGTCAAAATACTTCATTCTAAAACTTAAAATATGCTTGAATAATTTAGTTCTAATGTCTTTTACAATATCTTGTCCTAGCCAATTGGCCCAATACACAAAATAGTATTGCGAAAAAACCTCGGCTAAAAGTACAATCCCCATAAAGGTGATGTACAATAAAAGACCATGTTGGTCGTGCGTTTTGATGTAGCCGTCTACCGTTTGTTTCAGTAAGTACGGACGCAAAGCTGCAAAAACAGATAGCGAAATAGCAAATGCAATAACCCCTCTAAAACGCAATTGGTACGGTTGAGTGTATTTTAATATTCGTTTGAATAATCGTGTGTCGAATGCTTTTGCTTTCATTTTTATTTGGAGCTATTTCCTGCTATCCGCTGTATCTTTTATATTTGGACTTCGAGAGCCTCATTCCTCATATTAAAAGGATGCCGCTTCTATCAGGGCTATGGGTTGATGTAATCGTATTCTATTTTTGTTAAATATAAACCATGTGCTGGAACAGAAAATCCAGCTTTTTCCCTGCTTTTACTTTCTATAATTTTTGTAAAATCATCTAAGGTAATTTTATGCAAGCCCACATTGATTAGAGTTCCAACTATGGAACGCACCATATTTCTTAAGAAACGATTCGCCGAAACTGTAAAAACAAGTTGATTGTTCTCACCTCGTTTCCAATGCGCTTCAAAAATAGTACAATCAAAGGTATTTACATCGGTATTGACTTTAGAAAAACATTCAAAGTCGGTATAGTTTTGCAGTATTTGTGCTGCTTGGTTCATCAAGTTGATATCCAAGGTCTGATGAAAATACCAACTTAGTTCATCTAAAAACGGATTCTTGAATTGATGAATATGGTATTCATAAGTTCTTTTTGTAGCATCAAATCGAGTGTGTGCATCATCGTGAACAGGAATGATGTCATATATCACAATATCTTTTGGTAAAAAAGAATTAAGCTTATGAACTAAGGTTGGAATATCAAAAGTGGTATCTGTATCAAAATGCGCATACATTTCTCTAGCATGGACACCAGTATCTGTTCGTCCTGCACCCATCAAATTCATTTCAGATTGTAACAAAACAGAAAAAGCTTTGTTCAGAGTTTCCTGAACAGATGCAGCATTAGGCTGAATTTGCCAACCGTGATAGGCTGTTCCGTGATAGGCTAAATGAATAAAATATCTCAAGTTTAATTCTTACAAAGTTGAAGATTCAAAGGTACAAAGTTTTTAGGTTGGGCAAAGTCAAATGTGTAAGTTCTTCCATGCTTTTTTTATCGCATATTTAGTTTGTAACTTTGACGAACTAAGTTCGCTTACAATGAAAAAAATTCTTTTACTTTCAGATACTCATAGTCATATTGACGAAACTATTCTTAAATATGTCGCTCAAGCGGATGAGGTTTGGCATGCGGGAGATATTGGGGACCTTGTAGTAACGGATACGATAAAAAAATTAAAACCAATAAGTGCGGTATATGGCAATATTGATGACGCTAAAGCACGAATGGAGTTTCCATTGCATAATCGGTTTCTATGCGAAGGAGTTTCGGTTTGGATTACCCATATTGGTGGATATCCTGGGAAATATAATCCAGCTATTCGAACTGAATTGGAACAAAACCCTCCTCAATTATTTATTTGTGGACATTCGCACATTTTAAAAGTTCAATTTGATAAGAAAAACAATCTATTGCATATGAATCCTGGCGCTGCAGGAAAAAGTGGATTTCATCAGGTACGCACTATGTTGCGTTTTGTAATAGATGGAGAGGCAATTAAAGATTTGGAAATAATTGAAATAGAAAAACGTGTATAATTTTATTAGTGTATTGGTACATCTATAGAAATAATAGTTCCAATATCTATTTTGGAATCAATGCTAATTCTCCCTTTCATAACATGTATTCTAGATTTAATTTGATTGATACCAAATCCTTCAATAATTTGAAATTGATTCGTATCAAAACCTTTTCCATTATCGAAAACTTGAATTTTTAATACCGTTGCAGTTTCTTGAAGCGATACTTTTCCAATTGTTGCGTGACTATGTTTCATTACATTGTTTAGGAGTTCTGTAATGATAAAATAGATTTTAATTTCGAAATCTTCAGGGTATCTTTTCTGATTGTCAATATCGCTTTCGTATTCAAAAGTAATGTTTGAATTGGAGTTTTTTTCACATAAATCAACTAGCGCATACAATAACCCAAATCGTACTAATAGGGCAGGGATTAGCTCGTGTGATAAATCCCTAACCTTGTCGTGAGCTTCTTCTAACAATGCAATAGTTTTAGTGATTTCTTCGATAGGTTTTTGGTTTTTAGCATTAAAAACACTTAAATGTAAACCTGCAGAGGAGAGCAAGGCACTGATGCTATCGTGTAAAAAGGAAGCGATTTTTTTTCGCTCTATTTCTTGTCCTGATAAAGAGGCATTGATGATGTTTTGCTGAATTTTATTGCGAAGTCCGTTTAATCTGTTTTTTTGAATTAATCGGGAATTTTGAATATAAAAATATAAAAGTATTATACTGATGATGAAAATTGAAATAACCGCGATATATTTTCTTCGTGACATTGTTTGTTCTTGCAATAAGATTTTTTGCCGCGTTTTATATTCGTTTTCAATTTTACCGATCTCTCTTAAATATTCATTTAATTCGAGGTTCAGACCTGTCACTTTTGCTTTTTTAACTTTTTCACTTTCTAATATTTCATCTGTTAATGTGTTGAAATTTTGTAAGTTTTTGTAGGCATTTTTGAAGTCTTTTTCCTTTGCTAAAAAGTCAGAATATTTTTTATATGTGATTGATAAGTCAAATTTTTCATTACCATTTTTACCTACTTTAATCGCTTCTGAATAATAATAGTTTGCTTTGTTGGAATTTTGAATACTTTCAAAATAAATTCCATTTAACATATTTTGCAGTACAATTGTGGATTCATCTCCAAAACGGCTATAAGAATTGATGTAGTCTAAATGTGCTTTGCCTTTTTTAAAATCCTTAATTTCAAAGTATGCCCACGTCATATTTAATTTTCGAAGATAAATTTTTACGCTGTCATTTGTTTTTTTACTGTAATTTAAAGCGTTGAGGTAATATTTAATACCTGTAGCATATTTTTTTTTATCAAAAAAATAGATGTTAGCCACATTGTTATTGAGTTTGCTTTTTAATACCGAGTTGTTTGTTTTTTCAGCATATTTCAATCCCTTATTGTAATAAAAGAGCGCTTTGTCCATCATTATTAAATCATCAAAGTTCACTCCAATTACGTTGTAACTTTCAGCAATTAAATTGTTGTCCTTGATATTTATGGATTTATCTAAGGCCATTTTTGCCAATTTTAAAGATTGATCAAAATTATCATTGTACCAATTTTCAATAGCCTTGTCAACTAATTTATTAATTTCTTTTTTTGAATTACCGTTGGATTGACCACAAAACTGTAATGGGAAAAGTAAATAAATGAACAGTATGGAAAATATTGATTTTGAAATCATAATTTGTAATAAATGAAACGATTTAAGATTTGATTAAATTGTTTTTAAGTGCGTATTTAACTAGTCCTATCGTGTTTTTAGCACCAATCTTTTTCATGATGTTTTTACGGTGTGTTTCAACAGTATTGGTACTGATAAAAAGTTTTTCACTAATCTCTTTACCGCTTAATTCTAGTGAAATAAGAGCAATAACTTCCAGTTCTCTTTCTGTTAAAAGAGTGTTAGCTAATGAAAAATCAGGGTTCACTTTTTGGTTGTCTTTTGTGACCAAATTGAAAATTTT
>JAGNSF010000123.1 GCA_017988155.1 Flavobacterium sp.
TTTAATTCTCTATCTAAACTCATTGTTTTATTTTTTTGGCGAAAGTAAGGCTAAATAGCGCTTTTCGCAAATTTTGGTGCTACTACTTGTTGACTCTTACGGCTTCAGGAACTAATAGTTCGTATTCGCCGTGATTGCGAATCACGTCGCGAACGATGCTCGAACTGATGTACGAAGTTTTGGCTGCCGTTAATAAAAATACAGTTTCTATTTTAGACAAACGTCTGTTGGTGTGGGCAATTGCTTTTTCAAATTCGAAGTCGGCAGGGTTACGCAAACCGCGTATAATGAAGTTGGCATTGATTTTATGACACAAATCAATCGTTAAACCTTCGTAGGTAATCACCGAAATTTTAGGTTCGTTTTTGAAAGTCTCTTCAATGAATCGTTTTCTTTCTTCTAATGAAAACATGTATTTTTTATCGGCGTTGACACCAATTGCAATCACGATTTCGTCAAACAAAGGCAAGGCTCTGTTGATAATGTCTTGGTGACCTAAAGTAATTGGGTCAAATGAACCTGGAAATATAGCTTTTCTCATGGTGTTGGGTTTAGGCTAAAGCCAATTCAATCGCATTAGAAAATAAATCTTCTAATGAAATACCTGCTTCTTTGGCTTGTTGTGGCAACAAACTTTCGGTGGTTAAACCTGGAATAGTATTCATTTCTAGCATGTGCGGTTCACCGTCTACAATGATGAATTCAGAACGCGAGAATCCTTTCATTTTTAATGCTTTGTAGGCACGTTTGGCAATTTCGCCCACCTTTTGCGTCATTTCGTCTGAAATTCGAGCCGGTGTAATTTCTTGTGATTTCCCTAAATACTTGGCTTCGTAATCAAAGAAATCATTTTCAGACACAATTTCAGTGATTGGCAACACGGTAATTTCGCCTTTGTAATTGATAACTCCTACAGAAACTTCGGTGCCATCCAAGAAACTCTCGATGATGATTTCGTTGTCTTCTTTGTAAGCTACTTCAATGGCGATTGGCAATTCGGCAGCAGTTTTTACTTTGGATATTCCAAAACTAGAACCCGCTTTATTGGGTTTTACAAAACAAGGCAAACCAACTTTTTCCACAATAGCGTTTGTGTCGATTAAATCGCCTTTGTTCAAATAATAAGAAGTTGCAGTTTTGATACCGTACGGTTTTAAAACCGAAAGTAAATCACGTTTATTGAAAGTCAAGGCAGCTTGATAATAATCGCAAGCAGTTTGCGGAATGCCAAGCAATTCGAAATAGGCTTGCATCAATCCGTCTTCGCCTGGTGTACCGTGAATGGCATTGAAAACACAATCAAAAGTGATTTTCTTTCCGTTAACGGTTACTGAAAAATCATTTCTATCGATTGGGAATTCGGCATCATTAGCATCAACATAGACCCATTTTTCTTTGAAAATATGGATTCTAAATCCGTTGAATTTAGTTTTGTCTAAGAATTGGTACACGACGTTTCCGCTAATTAGTGAAATTTTATATTCGCTAGAATAGCCGCCCATGATGATGGCAATGTTTTTCATTTAGAATGGTTTAAGTCTTTTTTATTTTCAATAGCTGTTGAATGTTTACTCTAGCCCCGATAGAAGCGGCATCCTTTTTAGGGTGTGGTATTGACTTCGAGAACCTCAGTCAACATCTGTACCACACCCTAAAAAGATATAGCGGATAGCGGGAAATAGCTCCAACCAACTAGTAAACAAAATTATCATTTTTTTTGAAACGAAATAGGTTTATCTTTGTGCCTACTAAAAATAAATATATGAGTTTACGTAAGTATCTAACTAGTCGGGTGTTTGTGGGTCAAGTTTTGGCTGCGCTTGCCATTATTGCAGTTTTGGGTTATTTGTTTATGCATTGGTTGACTTTTACAACTGATCACGGACATGAAATTGCCGTGCCGAATTTGAGTAAATTGACCGAAGAGCAGGTAGAGGACAAGCTAGACGAGTTGGATTTGGACTACGTACTTTTGGATAGTGTTGATTTTAGAGGTGATTATCCTGCGTTTACCGTGGTAGAGCAAGATCCATTGCCAGGCACGAAAGTGAAAGTGGGCCGCAAAGTATATATTAAAATTAACGCTTCGGGTTATTCTTCTGTGAAGTTGCCTGATTTGATTGATAAAACCTACCGTGAGGCAGTACCAACATTAAAAGCTATTGGTTTAGAAGAAGGAACGATTACCTATGAGCCTAGTTTAGGAAAAGATATGGTGCTAGCTATGCGCTACAAAGGACGTAACTTGAAACCGGGTGAGCGTGTGATGAAATCGTCTAAAATTGATTTGGTTTTAGGAGATGGAAAAATGAGTTATGAAGAGGAAGTACAAATTGACAGTACAGCAACACCTGAAGAAGAAACCCCAGTAGATGAACAATAATACCGAATCCTTCGATTTAGAAGACGAATTATTTGAGCATTTTAAATTTGAAGTTCCCAAAGGGCAAGCCTTTTTGCGAATAGACAAATACTTGATGGGACTGATTCCCAATGCGACTCGAAATAAAATTCAGAATGCCGCTAACGACGGTAACATTTTTGTCAATGACGAAATTGTGAAATCCAACTACAAGGTAAAACCGTTGGACGTGATTAAGGTGATGTTATCGCATCCGCCTTTTGAAAATCATGTATTGCCTGAGAATATCCCCTTGAATATTGTGTACGAAGATGAGGCGTTGTTATTGGTCAACAAAGAACCTGGTTTAGTCGTACATCCTGGTCATGGGAATTATACGGGAACCTTAGTGAATGCTTTGGCGTTTCATTTTGAGAATTTACCAATGAACAGCAGCGAACGACCAGGATTGGTGCATCGTATTGATAAAGATACTTCGGGCTTGTTAGTGATTGCTAAAACCGAAGCGGCAATGACACATCTAGCAAAACAATTTGAAGCCAAAACGACAGAAAGAGAATACATGGCACTCGTTTGGGGAAATGTTGCCAATGATGCTGGAACGATTGAAGGTAATTTAGCGCGACACTTGAAAGATCGCATGCAAATGGCGGTTTTTGATGATCCCGAAATTGGCAAACCTGCGATTACGCATTACAAAGTATTGGAACGTTTTGGGTATGTGACTTTGATTTCGTGCCAACTGGAAACGGGGCGTACGCACCAGATTCGTGCGCATATGAAACACATTGGACACCCGCTATTTAATGACGAACGCTATGGCGGTCATTTGATTTTGAAAGGAACTACCTTTACCAAATACAAGCAATTTATAGACAACTGTTTTAAAGCGTTGCCAAGACAAGCGTTACATGCTAAGACCTTGGGCTTTATTCACCCAAATACGGGCGAAATGATGCGTTTTGATACGGAATTGCCAGACGACTTCAAGGATTGTTTGGAACGTTGGAGAAATTACTCTAAATCGCATACTGCAGACGAAGAATAAAAAAAGCCCCGATTGGGGCTTTTTAGTTTTTATATTAGTAATCAATGTATGGTAATAACATTCTGTTTTGTATAATTAATGGCTCAGATTCAACTGCTACTGGCAAAATTGAGTTTATATAATTTAATAATATTGAATACCTAAACTCTGTGTTTTTCCAATACTTAACATCATTATTTAATTGTGAAACTTCATTTTTTCTATATAATAGAAAATTGATTAAATCAATTTCAGAATTAAATTCAATATTGTTCATTTGCCCGTAATTAATTAAACCAGACATAGTTTTATAATTTATTTGAATATTATTTCTTATGTTGATTTTAATATTTTTTAAAATTTCCTGAGTAAGAAGTCCAAAAAATACTTTAGGATATTTAATTTCATACCAAGAGTCATAACCCAGTTCTTTCATTTGTTTTTCACAAGGCTCTTCTACTTGAGAACAACTAAAAATATATGAATTTGGGACTTTAATTTTATCATAAATAGTAAATCCACTACCTGGTGAAATGCTCATCCCGGCTATTGTTTGAGCATGACCTTTGAACAACCAATTAAATTCATCAGCAGTAAATTTAATTTCTTGATTTGAGGTGTTCTTAAAATTAATATTTTCAAGTATTGCTTCTGAAGGGTCAGAAATAAAATTATTTTCATGATTTCTGTAATAGTCAAGAGTTCCAACTTGAATAGTTTTACAATTTCTAGGATGAAATTTTGAGTTACAATATTTTATAAGTTTCATTAAAATAGAGTCAATTTAAGTGAAATGTTGTGTTCTTAAACAAATAATTAATTACTATATAATATCACTAATCTATCCTAATAAGATTAGATATGTAATGTAATTCACAAAATTATTTTTATTTGTCTGTAAGGGAGATTCGATTTGGGGTCAAATGGTAGTTACAGGGCATTTCAAATTTAGCAATTTTTTTAATGTAACAAATACTCAATTTGAAAATTATTTAATTTGAAAATTTGAAAATGAATTAATGTAGCAATTGGTACAAAGATCCAATCCGTTGAATCTGTGGCAAAGATTTTTTATATAACAAGCAATTGAATCGTACTGTTAAGGTTTGACTCTAACAATTTTATTTTCTTTTAAGATTACTAGTTCACTATTTGATTTCTTTTTAAATTCAATCAATTTAGCATATACTTTGTCCATTCCTTCTAAAATTTTGGTTTGGTTTTCTGTTCTTTTATGAGTTTTCATTATAGTACTTTTTTAATTTATTGAATTTAATTGTATTCAAAATATTGATGTCTGATTCTACTATTTTTTCAGCGATTAATTCGGGTTTTCCAGCAGAGTTGTCAAATATCATCACTTCATCTACAATAGGAAGATAAATTTCAAACAAGTTCTTTATTCCGTTTTTATATCTTCGATGTATGATATCGGTTTCAATATTGTGTCCCCCTTCTAAAACTCTTGTTTTTACTCGTTCAATTGCTAAATCAACGTTTTGTAACCAAAAAAATAATAGTGTAACGGTGTATTTCTTTTCTTGGGCATATTCCACTTTAGATTTATAACTTTTAGTTGCTAAAGTTGTTTCAAACGCAAAATTTTCGTTTAATTCTAAAAGTTCGTTGATTCTATTTAACATTATTCGCCCCGCTTCAAAAGAAACCTTTTCAGGTTGAAAGGGAGATAGTCCTTTGGCTATTTCATCTGCATTTACAAATTCTTTACAATTTAAAATTTCAGGTAAAATAGTAAATGAAGCAGTAGTTTTCCCTGCTCCATTACAACCCGCAATTATATAAAGGTTTTTGTTCATTTAACAAAGATAGCGAAATTGGTTTTTGCTTTGAATAATTATTTAATTTATCAATTTGAAAATGAATTAATGTAGCATTAATCTACTAGCATTTCTTTAAGGACTTCTTTAGTGGATTGAATTTCTGTTTTATTCAATTTTCCTAAGACTTTTAGAATTCTTTTTTTATCCACGGTTCTAATTTGATCAAGTGCAATCATTCCTTTTTTACTATTATGATTCACTGCGACTCGGGTTGGGTATTCTTTCAAACTAGAAGTCATTGGAGCAATAATAATAGTATTTAAGTGTTTGTTCATCTCATTAGGTGAAACAACCACAGAAGGTCTGGTTTTTTGAATTTCACTGCCCAATGTTGGGTCTAGATTGACTAGAACTATTGCATATTGTACTATTTCCATTCTTCAAAATCTTCGTCCTCAAAAACGTCAGTAAGTAATAGGGTATCATCTCCTTCTTGGTGCATTTTTTCAAATGAAACGTCCCAGTTTTTTCTTGGAGTTTCAATAGGTTTAAGAATGATTTGCCCCATTTCAAG
>JAGNSF010000124.1 GCA_017988155.1 Flavobacterium sp.
TATCAAGTGCTTTACCTAGATCTATTCCAATTTCCATTTTATTTCTATAGGTACTACTTCCTTGCATGTAATCTATCTCATCAAAAAGAAGAAAAAAATCAACTATTCTATCACCTAAAATATAAATCAGATCTTCTAGCCTATCTATTACAAGTATTATTTTTTTAAATTTTACACTGGAGTCATTTAAATACCCTGTTAATGCTTTACTTAAACCTGATGATTTCTTTTTGTTGTAAGAAAATATTTCATGTTTATACTTACCTAAAGATTTCTGTTCTACTGTAATTTTTAATGGCTGTATTATAATGGAGTTTCTATCACAATTCAACTCCATTGTAGTTGCTCCAATACCAGTTACACCTTTGTTTATTATTCCATTTGGAAGAAACTCTAGTACATCTCCAAGCCAAGATCCGTTTTTAATGACATAATCTATACCGCCACTTTCATTTTGTTTTTGTGGTACTATTTTAGAGTTTTCATCTCTCATAAATGGAGCATTTTAATTATTTGCGCTAACATAAAAATAATTTTTAGAGTGAAGTATAATAAGTAAGTAACATTTTTAAAAAATGATCCTTCTAAGTATGAATTAATTGCTATTTTTATCTGTTATTGATTACATCAATCAGAAAAGAGTTTAATAATTTGTTCTAAAAAATATCTATGCCACTGTTTCAGAAATCTGTAATTTCCAAGTATCTAAAAGCCCAAAATAAGGAGGGCCTAAATTCTAAATGGAAGAGTTACAGTAATCATTTTCTTAACCTAAAAGTTCAAGAAGAAATAAAAAAACTTAAAGAAGAACAATACCAAGGGGAGTTTTTGGAAGATTTGTTTGTGAAAATATTAGGTTACACTAAACCTGCTTCATCTTCTGAAACTAAATTCAATCTTACAACTGAATATAAGAATGTTAAAGACAGCAAGAAAGCTGATGGTGCAATTATTTTTGAGGATAAAGTAAAAGCAGTAATTGAACTTAAAGGAACTAACACAACTGATTTAGGAAAAATTGAAGTTCAGGCTTTTGGTTATAAAAACAATCAACCTGATTGTGTATATGTCATTACTTCTAATTTTGAAAAACTCCGTTTTTATATTGACAATGCTATTGAACATATTGAATTCAACTTGTTTACTCTTACAGAAGAGGAGTTTCAACTGCTTTATTTGTGTTTAGGGTATGACAATTTATCACAAAATATAGCCAAAAAAATCAAGGAGGAATCCCTAAGTGAAGAAGATGTTATTACCAAAAAATTATATAAGGATTATTCTTTGTTCAAAAGGGAACTGCATCAAAATTTAGTGCTGCTAAATCCTGATTTTGAGCCATTAGAATTATTCAAAAAATCTCAAAAGTTATTAGATAGGTTTTTATTTTTATTCTTTGGTGAGGACAGGCATTTATTACCTCCAAACTCTGTTAGGTTGATATTAAGTGATTGGAAAGACCTGCAAGAAAGAGATGTGGAGGTACCATTGTATGACAGATTTAAAAAATACTTTGAGTATTTAAATGTTGGTTACAAAGGCAAGAGATATGATGTGTTTGCCTATAATGGCGGACTTTTTAAACCTGATGAAGTATTAGACACTATAAAAATTGATGATATCTTACTCTACAAGCACACGCTCAAACTTGCTGAGTATGACTTTGCAAGTGAGGTAGATGTAAACATATTGGGACATATTTTTGAAAACTCTTTAAATGATCTGGATGAAATTAAAGCCCAATTAGAAGGACAAGAAATTGACAAATCTAAAACCAAAAGAAAAAAAGACGGTGTATTCTATACTCCTAAATACATTACCAAATATATTGTAGAAAATACAGTTGGAAAATTATGTCAAGAGAAAAAAGAAAAATTAAATATTGGATATGAAATTATAGATAAAACTTATATTACAAAAGGTGATAAACCTAAATTAAATATTCTTGGTAAAGATTACAGTTCAAGACTTAATGAATATAGAAATTGGTTGTTAAATTTAAAAATTTGTGACCCAGCATGTGGTAGTGGTGCTTTTTTAAATCAAGCATTAGAATTTTTAATTGAAGAACATGATTTATTGGAATCATATGTTTTACAATTACAGAAATTGTTAACTGGAATAGGTACACAGGTTACTACTGGTTTAAAAGATGTTACAAATCAAATACTAGAAAACAACCTCTTTGGTGTGGATTTGAATGAGGAAAGTGTTGAGATTGCAAAACTTTCTTTGTGGCTAAGAACAGCACAACCTAACCGAAAACTAAATGACCTGAATGGAAACATTAAATGTGGTAACTCATTAATTGATGATGTTGCAGTAGCCGGAGAAAAAGCCTTTAATTGGCAGCAAGCTTTTCCAAAAGTATTTGAAAAAGGGGGCTTTGATGTAGTTATTGGAAACCCTCCTTACGGAGTCAATTTCAATGAAGTTGAGAAAAAATATTTGTCAGATTTTGATTCTTTAGTCCCTGATTTTGAAATTTATATATACTTCATTTCATTGTACAAAAGAATATTAAAAAAGAACTCAGTTTTATCATATATCTTCCCAAATACATTCTTGTCAACATTATTTGGAATTAAATACAGGGAAGCAATTTTTAGTAATTTAGAGGTCTATCAAATTATTGACTTATCAAATGATAATACTTTTGTAGATGCATCAGTAAGAACTTGTATTTTTTCTTTTAGGAACAATACAGAAGTTTACAATACAGAATTACTTAAGATTGAAAACAGAGAATTTAAAACTGTTGGAAATTATTCTAAGGTTAATATTTTACTTCAAATTGAAAATGTTTTGAGTCTTTTTTCTCAGAATGATGAAGAAAAATTATTAATTCAAAAGTTGCAAAATAATAAGTCCTTAAAAGAGTTTCATGAAGTTTCTCAAGGATTAATACCCTATGATAAATATAGAGGGCATGATGAATTTACTATTAAAAATAGAATATGGCATTCTAACTTCAAAAAAGATGAAACATATAAAAAGGAATTAAAAGGAGGAGATGTTAATAGGTATAATATTCAATGGAATGGAAATCTATGGATTAGCTATGGTGAATGGCTAGCTGCTCCAAGAAACCCAATGTTTTTTACAAAAGAGAGAATATTAGTTAGAGAAATTATTTCTAAAAATTTATATTGTGGATATACAAATGAAGAATATTATAATACTCCGTCTTGTGTAAATATTATTGATAATAAAGAAATTTTAAATTTAAAAGCCACATTATCAATACTAAATTCATCATTAATAGGTTGGTATTGTAAAAAAGTTTCACCAAAGGCTAATAAAGGACTTTTTCCAAAAATTCTTGTAAATGACATTAAGAATATTCCTTTATTTGAAATTTCAAAAGAAAATCAACAACCTCTTATACAAAAAGCAGATTCAATGCTTAAGCTAAATTCAGAATTGCAAGAGCAATCTCAAAAAATCCAAAGAACCATACAAAGGAAATTTGAATTAGAGGAGTTGCCAAAAAAACTGCAAGATTGGTATAAACTGCCTTATGCAGAGTTTATCAAAGAACTGGCTAAAAAGAAAGTAAAACTATCCTTATCTCAAGAAGCAGAATGGGAAGATTACTTTATGCAGGAGTCTAAAAAAGCATTGGAGCTAAAAGCTACCATTGATGCCACAGACAAAGCCATAGACACTATGGTGTATGAGTTGTATGGTTTGAGTGAGGAGGAGATTGAGATTGTTGAGAAAAGTTAAAATTGAAAATTTATGACTTATAATGAACCAAAAGTTTTTGAAAAATCATTTACATGTCCTCATTGCGGAGCAATAGCAAAACAAAATTGGTGGAATATTGGATTTGATAGAAGTAATCATGCTAATCAAGATTCAAATGAAATTAGAGTTGGTACTTGTCATAACTGCGAAGAACACACCCTTTGGATTTTGAATGAAATGTATTATCCAAATGTTGGTAATGCTCCTTTTCCAAATACTGAAATGCCACAAAATGTAAAAATAATCTATCTTGAGGCAGCTTCAATTTATTCAAAATCTCCTCGTGGTGCATCTGCATTACTGAGATTAGGAGTGCAGTTATTATGCAAGGAACTTGGTGAAAAAGGAGAAAACATAAATGATGACATAAAAAAATTGGTTTCTAAAGGATTGCCTGAATTAGTTCAGCAATCTTTAGACATAGTTAGATTAACTGGAAATGATGCTGTACACCCAGGCCTGATTGATACTGATGATTCAGATGTTGTATTACAACTTTTTAATCTTACTAATATTATTGTTGAATACATGATTGCTTTGCCAAATAGGGTTAGTGGTATTTATAGTAGTTTACCAACAAATTCTATTCAATCAATAGAAAAAAGAGATAGTAAATAAATACTTATTTAGATTTAGACTTAAGATTTAGTATATTTTGCTTGCTTCCCCCCTCGGTTGACTAAGTTGGACCTTAAAGCCACTTAGTTTGGAGACAACTGCCAGATGTTTAAGCATCCGATGTGCTTGTAACTTTCTCCTTAGTGCTATTCCTGGGCTTTACACATATCCCGCAGTAACCCTAACTCAACTACTTGAGTGATGTTGCTGCCGTTATTATTCCGTTCAACAACTTTTAACAAAGATAAGACATATAACTAATTGATATACATATATCTATGTGCTTATTAGGGTAGGATTGAAAATAAATTGTACTATATAGCTAAGTCCCATAATAAAATATAAAAATGTATTGTTAGACAGCTTTTATTGTATGGATCCTCCTCTCAGGAGTCATACACAACAACACCCCCCATCCAATTTTAAAATGGGTATCCCCCCAGTTGTGTAAATGCAAATGAAGCTGTGTCAGCAACAGTATCTCTTTTTTTGTGTATCAGTGCAATACAATCAAAGGCATCTTACCTGATATATATTCTAATATAGCTAAGTCAGCTTCAATAAACACAAGACAGCTTTAATCCAAAGTGTTTTATGCCTTCGGCAAGCCTGTTCTTACAGCTTTTATAGGATATGGAATTATAAAACAAAACCCATGAAAAGCAAACATTACACCATCCATGAAATGGAACTAGTCTATTTACCAAAACTAAAAGTATCAGAACTACCAGAAACAACAACTTCCAAAAAAGCGGTTGAAATCCTCATGCAACTATTCAACCCAAACACAATCCGTTGCCAAGAAGAATTTATTGTGATGTACCTAAATAATAACAGCAGAGTATTAGGCACACAGAAACTGAGTAAAGGAGGGATTAATGCTACCGTAGTAGATATTAGATTGATACTTAGTACCGCCTTAAAATGCCTTGCAACAGGTATTATCATTTCCCACAATCACCCATCCGGAAACCTCAAACCATCAGAAAAAGACCTGTTTATTACCAAGAATATAAATGAAGGCTGTAGACAAGTAGAGATAAAGCTACTGGATCATATTATTGTAACACCAGATTCAGGATATTTCAGTTTTGCAGATGAATTCTTACTGTAATTTTTCTACCAACAATTCTAAACCCACCAAGTTTAATCAGTAAATAATTTAAGTTTAACCCGGCATTACCTGTGTGCAAATAGTGTGCAAATTCCAAACATATTTTTCCAAACCCCTTATTTTATTGGGCTCAGTTGGTTAGAGCATCTGACTGTTAATCAGAGGGTCCCTGGTTCGAGCCCAGGAGAGGGAGCAGATAAAAAGATAAAAGGGTTATACGTTGATAGT
>JAGNSF010000125.1 GCA_017988155.1 Flavobacterium sp.
TTGCGTTTCTTTACGCCAAGATATTACATCGTTTACGCCGAAAAAATTAAATAATGAAGTATTATATCGTTATTCCTACTTACAATGAAGAACAATTTATTGGTTTAACATTGCAATCTTTGGCAGATCAAACCGTTCTTCCAACGAAAGTAATTGTAGTGAATGACAATTCAACTGATAGTACTCCAGAAATTGTTTTGGCTTTCGCCGAAAAAAACCCATGGATTTCATTAGTAACTAAAACCTCCAGTGCGATTCATTTACCGGGAAGTAAAGTTATTCAAGCTTTTCAAAAAGGATTAGAATCTATTGACGAAGATTATGATTTGATTGTAAAAGTAGATGCTGATTTGATTTTTCCATCAAATTATTTCGAATCTATTATTCAACATTTTGAATCCGATGCAACCATAGGAATGGTAGGTGGTTTTTGCTATATTGAAAAAAATGGCGAATGGATTTTAGAAAATTTGACCGATAAAGATCATATTCGCGGTGCATTAAAAGCCTATCGAAAAGCAACATTTAAACAAATAGGTGGATTGAGAGCACAAATGGGTTGGGACACCGTTGACGAGCTGCTGTGTAAATTTCACAATTGGAAAGTGGTTACTGATGAAAGCTTACACGTAAAACACTTAAAACCAACGGGAGCTAATTACAATAAGACGGCACGATATAAACAAGGCGAGGCATTTTATACTTTGGGCTACGGCTTCATAATTACCGCAATTGCTTCACTAAAATTAGCCCTGCGAAAAGGCAAACCCTTTTTATTTATAGACTATTTAATTGGTTTTTGGAAAGCCAAATTATCCAATAAACCTAAGTTAGTTACTGATGAACAAGCTAAATTCATTAAGAAATATCGCCTTCAAAAAATGAAAAATAAACTTTTTCAATAATAGAAAATTCAAACTCCTAAATCAATTAGACTAAAGCTATTTCATTTTTTGTAAATTAGCTTGCAATTAATAAATTATGATACTCATTAAATATTTAACCCAAATAGGTAGTTATTTCATCATGTTGAAGGACATGTTCAACCGACCTGTAAAATGGAGTATAATGAAACAAATCATCCTAAAAGAAATTGATGACTTAATCATCGATTCTTTAGGTATCGTATGCTTCATCTCCTTTTTTGTGGGTGGGGTTGTCGCCATTCAGACTGCATTAAACTTAAACAATCCTTTAATTCCGAGATATTTAATCGGATTTGCAACTAGACAATCCGTAATCTTAGAGTTTGCTCCTACTTTTATTTCTATAATTATGGCCGGCAAAATGGGCTCATTTATTACATCAAGTATCGGAACCATGCGCGTAACAGAACAAATAGATGCTTTAGAAGTAATGGGTGTCAACTCTTTAAATTATTTAGTATTCCCGAAAATTGTCGCTTTATTCCTTTATCCTTTTGTTATTGGTATCGCAATGTTTTTAGGTATTTTTGGTGGATATCTAGCTGCAGTTTATGGCGGATTTGCTACAGAAACAGAGTTTATCACCGGTATACAAGTAGAATTTATTCCTTTTCATATTACGTATGCTTTCATAAAAACATTGGCCTTTGCATTTATTTTAGCTACCATTCCTTCATTTCATGGGTATTATATGAAAGGAGGCGCTTTGGAAGTAGGAAAAGCGAGTACAGTCGCCTTTGTTTGGACATCCGTATTAATTATAATTTCCAACTATTTACTCACCCAAATTTTGTTAAGCTAATGATTGAAGTTATAAATGTTGAAAAAAAATTTGGAGATCAAAAAGTATTAAAAGGCATTAGTACTTGTTTTGAAGCGGGTCAGACGAGTTTAGTAATTGGTCAGAGTGGCTCTGGTAAAACTGTGTTTATAAAATCACTTTTGGGAGTTCATGAAATTGACAAAGGAACAATTGCATTCAATGGTCGAATTTATGGTGAGATGACTCAAGATGAAAAACGAGAGCTTCGAAGTGAAATCGGAATGGTTTTTCAAGGAAGCGCCTTGTTTGACAGCATGACTGTAGAAGAAAATATTGGTTTTCCTTTGAAAATGTTCACCAATAAAAGTGCAAAAGAAATTAAAGAACGTGTTGATTTTGTGATTGACCGTGTCAATTTAGTTGAAGCACATCATAAAAAGCCTGCTGAAATATCGGGAGGTATGCAAAAACGTGTTGCTATTGCACGTGCCATTGTAAACAATCCAAAATACTTATTTTGTGACGAACCCAATTCAGGTTTAGATCCTGAAACAGCAACAGTAATTGATAATTTAATTCAAGAAATTACCAAAGAGTACAACATTACAACAGTAATTAATACTCATGATATGAACTCGGTAATGGAAATTGGAGAGAAAATCGTTTTTCTTAAAAAAGGATTAATCGCTTGGGAGGGAACTAAAGAAGAAATTTTCAGAACCGAAAATAAAGCAGTAGTTAAATTTGTATATTCTTCCAATTTATTTAAAAAAGTACGAGAGGCTGTTTTGAATGGACATTAATTTATTTTCAGCAACTCTACCTCTGCATTTGGATTAAACAAATACGTTTTGCCCGTACTAATTTCTATACATTCAAATCGTTTCGTTCGAACTGCTATTTTCTTAAATATTTTACCATTTGGAATTCTAAACACACTACCATAAGGAATCTCAAAAACATAATTTTTGTCATTCTGATGATCGAATTGTTTGAGTGCCAATGACAAAGTAGCATCAGTATCACTACTCGCAGAAGGGTTTCTAAAATGTCTTGCCAGTAAAGGCAACAAATGATGTGGGAAAATTTCTGGCCGAATGAATGGAACCATTAAACGTTGAAAAGTAATTTTCCACTCATTCCCGTGGGGTTTAATATTTCTACCAAATTTTTCGAATGCTACAAGATGAGCAATTTCATGAATTAATGTAATCAAAAACTTGTATTGATTTAAACTAGCATTAACAGTAATTTCATGTTTCCCATTCAATGCTCTACGATAATCCCCATGTCGGGTTTGTCTTTCGTTTACAATTTTTAGGTGCACTTGATTGGATACTATCAATTCAAAAACTGCTTTTACAGCGTGCTCTGGAATATATCGCGCTAGGGTATCACTCAAAACTAGATCAATTTAGGGATTTGAAGAAGAAACTTCTAATACTTTACCATTATAATATTGATTTCCTGTAAGCGTAAAATCAGCAATATATTGAGCCATCTCATCCGCAGAAATAGGCGCTTGATATCCCGGAAATGCTTCCGCTAACATTTCGGTTTGAACGGCCCCAAGTGCCAAAACGTTGAAAGCAATGCCTTTTTCTTTATATTCTTCAGCTAACAATTCAGAAAGTGTAATCACAGCTCCTTTACTTGAACTGTAAGCCGCTAAACCTGGAAATTTCAAACTTCCTTGAATGCCTCCCATCGAACTAATAGTAACTACATGACTTCCTTTTTGTAAATAAGGCAATGCTACCCGAGTCAAATTGGCTACACCAAAAACATTGACTTTATAAATGCTTTCAAAATCAGCTTGTGAAGTTTCTGAAAAAGGTTTCAATAACAAACTCCCTGCATTATGAATAATAGCATCTACTTGCTTCCAAGTCGCTGCAAGATAATCGGATATTTTTTGTAAGTCGGTTTCAATAGCTAAGTCAACTGACAAACAACTGATATTTTCATTTCCCAATAGAGCTTGAGGAATCGTTCTTGAAATAGCCAAAATACGATGTCCTTTTGTAGCTAATTGCAACGCTAATTCTAACCCAATACCCCTACTCGTTCCAGTAACAATTATATTTTTCATTTCACAAAAATAAACAAAACCAAGTCAATCTCAATTAAATTTCTGTCCTTGATAAAAATACAAAGGTTCTTATTCATTGAAAGCACGAATAAGAACCTTTACTTTATTTTTTAAAAAAAATTAATCGGCTAAAACCGCTCTAGAGATAACAATTTTCTGAATTTCAGAAGTTCCTTCGTATATCTGAGTGATTTTTGCATCACGCATCATTCGTTCTACATGGTATTCTTTTACATATCCATTACCACCATGAATTTGAACAGCTTCAACAGCTGTATCCATAGCTACTTGAGAAGCATATAATTTTGCCATAGCTCCACTAATATCGTAATTATGGTGATTGTCTTTATCCCAAGCTGCTTTCATACATAAATGACGCGCTGCTTCAATATTTACAGCCATATCTGCTAATTTAAATGCGATTGCTTGATGGTTGCAAATTTCAGTTCCGAAAGCTTTTCTTTCTTTAGAATATTTCAAAGCTAATTCATATGCTCCTGAAGCAATTCCCAATGCTTGAGCAGCAATTCCTATTCGACCACCAGCTAAAGTTTTCATTGCAAACTTAAATCCAAATCCGTCTTCGCCAATCCGATTCGCTTTGGATACTTTAACATCGGAGAAAAGTAATGAATGTGTATCCGAACCTCTGATTCCCATTTTTTGCTCTTTCGGCCCAATAGAAAACCCTGGCATATCTTTGGTCATAATTAAGGCATTGATTCCTCTACTTTTTTTGTCAATATCAGTTTGTGCAATTACAATATAAAAAGAAGCCGTATTACCATTGGTAATCCAATTTTTTGTCCCATTGACTAAATAATAATCACCCATATCGATGGCAGTAGTTTTTTGAGAAGTTGCATCACTACCCGCTTCAGGTTCGCTCAAACAGAAAGCCCCATGAATTTCTCCTGATGCTAACTTGGGTAACCATTCTTGTTTTTGCTCTTCAGTTCCAAAAGTTTGCAATCCCCAACATACAAGAGAATTATTAACTGACATCACCACTGAAGCAGAAGCATCCACTTTTGAAATTTCTTCCATAGCTAAAACATACGAAATAGTGTCTAATCCACTACCACCATATTTTGGATCTACCATCATTCCCATAAAACCTAATTCTCCCATTTTTTTTACCTGTTCAGTAGGAAAAGTTTGGTTTTCATCTCTTTCAATAACCCCTGGCAATAATTCATTTTGAGCAAAATCGCGCGCGGCTTGCTGAATCATTTTATGTTCTTCGGTCAGACTAAAATCCATAATAATATAAAATAAATAGGTTTATTTGTTATAAAAATAGAATCAAAGATACTTTTAAAAACTGAATTTTGCTAATTTAAAATCAAAATTTAAGTATTGAAATTACAAGTATTTCTTTTCACTCTTCACAATTTTTAGTACATTTCGACGTTTTTAAAAAAGTCTTTTACAATTAAACAAAACACATGAGTTTTACTACTTCTTCAGACCAAAAAAAGTCCTTAGCATTTTCGCTGCTTATTTATGCCGCAATGTTATTGATTTTGTTTTTTATCCGATTTTGGCCGCCTTCTAATTTGGCAGAGCTAACTGGTGGTGGCGGAGGTGGTGTTACTGTTAATTTTGGAGACAGCGAATTGGGCTCTGGAAGTAATTATGAAAGCGAAGTCCTTGAGGTCCAAAACCAGGTAAAAGAAACTCCAACAGCTACTACTCCAGACGAAGCCATAATTGCACAAGAAAATAGCACTGAAGAAAGTGTTGTTATTCCTAAAAAAGAAAAGACAGAACAAAAAACAACTGTAGTTAAAGACGAAGCCAAACCTGAAGTAGTAAAACCTAAAGTATCAAACACCACTAACGACGCATTATCTAGCCTTTTAAAAGGATCTAATAAAGGAGGTGACGGAGACGATAAAACGGCAGGAAATAAAGG
>JAGNSF010000126.1 GCA_017988155.1 Flavobacterium sp.
ACATTTCCAAAACGAGTCGTAATAAATCTAGTTACAACACCTGTATTTTCTTTTTTATGTTTCCATTGTAAGGATTGTACATACTTCTCCGCAATACGCTTACTTGCACCCATCACATTCGACGGATTCACTGCTTTATCAGTAGACACCATCACAAATTGATCAGCGCCATATTTACAAGACATATCCGCAACATTTTTGGTACCTTTCACATTAGTCACAATGGCTTGTGCAGGATTTTCTTCCATCAAAGGCACATGTTTGTAAGCTGCTGCATGGTACACTACTTGTGGTTGATAAGTAGCAAAAACCGCTTCCATGGCTTTTTTACTTCTCACATCGGCTATAACACTGTAAATAATAGTATTGGTTTCTAAAGCTTGAGTTTCTAATGTCAATTGATGCAAAGGCGTTTCGGCTTGATCCAACATCAAAATCACTTTAGGGTTAAACGTCAAAACCTGACGTACGATTTCACTACCAATAGAACCTGCAGCTCCCGTAATCAAGACCGTTTTATCCTTCAACTGTTTTGAAATTGATTTATCATCAAGAACAATAGGTTTGCGTTCTAATAAATCTTCAATCTGTATGTTTTTAATTTTTTGTGAAATCTCTTTTTGGTTTTCCCAATTGGTAATTGGCGGAACCATAAATACCTTATAATTGAATTCCAAACATTGATCAACTATTTTAATTTGCTCGTCTTTTGACAAACTTTTATCCGCAATAATTACGCCTTCAGCATTAATCGAACGTAATAAGGCGGGTAGTTTTTTCTTTTGTGCCAAAATAGGTAAATCCAATAAACGTTTGGACACATTTTGATTGTGATGATCCACAAAACCAATGACTTTAAATCGAGCTGAAGTATCTAACTTTAGTGCATTGGCTACTGAAATGGCATTAGCATCAGTCCCATAGATAATTGTACGAACTAATTTATTTTTATGATTTTCAGAAAAATACAATTCAAACATACGTTTCACAACCACACGATACAAAAACAAACCACAAAAAGCGAGTACTGTATTAATGAATAAAGCAGTATTTAAAAACGCTTTTTCTTGAAAATTGAATTCATAAACAATATTGAAAAGGAGAAAAAACACTAATACTGATAATTGTGAAATCAATATCTTAACAGCGTCAATGTAAGAGGAATGTCGAATGATTCCAGAATAGGTTCTAAACAACCAAAATGAAAAAACATTCATGATCAAATAAAACGCAACAAATTCTTTCCAGAACGGCGTAATAACAAAATCCAAACCTGTCCCTCTGAATAGTAAATAACTAAACAAACAGGAAAGAAGTACAATAGTAAAATCAATAGATAAAATAATCCATCGAGGTAAATAGTTCAAACTACTGATACTAAACCTCAAATTTTCTTTAGAAAAAAATGAATTAGAATTGTTTTCTTTTTCTGACATATTGGTATTCAAATGACTAGGATATTAATAACTACTTTCTCAAACCTTAACTATGTTTAACCCAAAAGTAAACAAATTATTGTAATAAAAAGTAGGTTGTAGTAGAGTTTTTACTTTGTCTAAAACTTATGCCTTAAACTTCAACAATCCCAATAAATACTCTCCATAACCCGACTTACGAAGGGGTTCAGCAAGCGCTTTCAATTGGTCTTTCGTGATAAACCCTTGGCGCCAAGCGATTTCTTCAATACAACCTACTTTTAAACCTTGACGCTCTTCCAATACTTGAACAAACTGTCCGGCTTGCATCAAACTGGCAAAGGTTCCTGTATCCAACCAAGCGGTACCGCGGCTTAAAATACCCACTTTCAACTTCCCTTGTTTCAAGTATTCCTTGTTCACATCCGTTATTTCGTATTCTCCTCGGGCAGAAGGCTGAATGTTCTTTGCTATTTCCACCACCGAGTTGTCATAAAAGTACAATCCAGGTACTGCATAATTCGATTTGGGCTCCAATGGCTTTTCTTCAATAGAAAGCGCTTTATTATTTTCGTCAAATTCCACTACGCCATAACGCTCTGGATCTGAAACGTGATACGCAAAAACCACACCACCTTCAGGAGTCGTATTGGAATGCAACAACTCTTGCATATTGGCTCCAAAGAAAATATTATCGCCTAATACTAGCGCCACCGAATCGCTTCCAATAAAATCAGCACCAATCACAAACGCTTGGGCCAAACCATTAGGAACGGCTTGCTCAGCATAACTAAATTGACAACCAATATTGGATCCATCACCCAACAATTTTTTAAAATTAGGTAAATCGTGAGGTGTCGAAATAATCAAAATTTCGTTAATCCCGGCCATCATCAATGTCGATAACGGATAGTAAATCATCGGCTTGTCATAAACAGGCATCATTTGTTTACTCATTGCTAAAGTCAAGGGATGCAATCGGGTTCCGGATCCTCCGGCGAGTATAATTCCTTTCATAGGTTCTAATTTTACGAATTTTCGCGAATTACGCGAATTAATCTAATTTTTTGAGTTTACTATTCTTTTATATGTTAGGGATGGGGTGCCAAAATTAATGAGCATTCCCAACTCCATATTCGTGCATTTTAAATAATTCTGCAGTTGAGCATAAAAAACCGAAGGTATCTGTGCTACTGCTTTCAATTCCACAATGATGCTATCATAGCAAACAAAATCGGCTCTATAGTGCTTTTTTAATTGTACCCCTTCGTAATACAAATCCAATCGAACTTGTCTTTTATAGGGAATATTTTGAATGACAAACTCTCTTTCTAAAACTTCTTCATACACCGCTTCTAGAAACCCAGGACCTAATGCTCGATGTACTTTCATACAAGCGCCAACAATAGCATAGCTTTCGTCTTTATAGAGTATTTTGGAGAGGGCATCCATTTTAATTCGTGTTAATTCGTTTAATTCGCGATAATTCGTCTTTTAATTCGCGTATTGCTTTTCATAGTAACTCGCATACGCCCCCGAAGTCACATTATCCAACCATTTTTGATTGTCTAAATACCAGTTCACCGTGCGTTCCAATCCTTCTTCAAAAGTAACGGATGGTTTCCAACCCAACTCTTGGTTGATTTTGGTTGCATCAATAGCATAACGTAAATCGTGGCCTGGACGGTCTTTGACATAAGTAATCAATTGAGCCGAAGTACCTGCCGGGCGACCTAGTTTGTCGTCCATAATTTGGCATAACAATTTCACCAAATCAATGTTCTGCCATTCGTTAAAACCACCAATATTATAGGTATCGTGATTCACTCCCTTGTGGAAAACCAAATCAATCGCAACCGCATGGTCTTCTACGAATAACCAATCGCGGGTATATTTCCCATCACCATAGACTGGCAAGGGTTTGTTATGAATAATATTATTAATGAAAAGCGGAATCAATTTTTCTGGAAAATGAAAAGGCCCGTAATTGTTGGAACAATTGGTCAACACATACGGCAAGCCATAGGTTTCACCATAAGCACGAACAAAATGATCCGAACTCGCTTTTGAAGCCGAATAAGGTGAATTGGGATCATAAGCCGTGGTTTCAGTAAACAAACCTTCGGAGCCTAAACTACCATAAACCTCATCAGTACTGATGTGGTAAAAACGTCTACCTTCCATATTGTCTTTCCAAATGGTTTTAGCGGCATTCAATAAATTCATGGTTCCGATTACATTCGTTTTCACAAAGGCCAAAGGATCCGTAATCGAGCGATCCACATGCGACTCAGCTGCCAAATGCAACACCCCATCAAACTGATGTTCAGCAAACAAAGCATCGATAAAAGGTGCGTCTACAATATCCCCTTTTACAAAAGTATAATTAGGCGCCTTTTCAATATCGGCAATGTTCTCTAAATTTCCTGCATAGGTCAAGGCATCCAAATTAAAGATATGATAATTTGGATACTGATTCACAAATCGTCTCACTACATGAGACCCAATAAATCCGGCCCCGCCGGTAATGAGTATTTTTTTCATTTTTTTATTTTGCCACTAAGGCGCTAAGTCACTAAGTTTTTTTTATCTGTTGTCTGTTGTTAGTTATCTGTCATTGCGTACGCAGTGAAGCAATCTTTAAATTGTTACATTTGAAATTTTTACATTGACAAATCGTACTTCGTATATCGTACCTCGTAAATCCCTAAATTGTTACATTTTCAAATTGTTACATCCCAATATCGTAATTCGTATATCACATATCGTAAATCACTTCATACATCTTTCTAAACTCTCTCGATACCCTGGAACGACAACCCCAAAAGTAGTTGCAATTTTCGATTTATCCAATAAGGAATAATGCGGTCGTTGGGCTGGCGTAGGATAATTCGAAGAAGGAATACCTGAAATAGCGCAGTCCCATCCTCCTATTTGTTGAATGGCTAACGCAAATTCGTGCCAACTGATTTCCCCTTCGTTGGAATAATGATAGATCCCGGCTTGCCAATGCGAATGCGTAATTATAGTTAGTATTGCTTGCGCCAAATCAGCGGCGTAAGTTGGACTGCCAATTTGGTCGTTCACCACATTCAAACTATCGCGTTCTTGAATCAAGCGAGACATCGTTTTAACAAAATTATTCCCAAAACGAGAATACACCCATGAAGTACGAATGACAATTGAATTAGGATTTTCTCGAAGACAAGCTTGTTCTCCTGCTAGTTTGGTTTGCCCATAGACATTGATTGGAGCCGTCGGAGCTTCTTCAGTTAAGGCAACACTCGAATTCCCATCAAAAACGTAATCTGTGGAAATATGTACCAATCGGCAATTATGAATAGCACTCCATTGTGCTAAAACAGCCACCGCTTGATGGTTCAATGCATCCGCCAATTCAGTTTCCGTTTCCGCTTTATCGACTGCCGTATAAGCTGCACAATTGATAATAATTTGCGGTAGAATGCTATCCAACACATTCGATATCGATGCCAAATCACTCAAATCCAAAACCGAACGATCCGCAAACACCCATTCGAATTGCGAATAGTGAACTGATAATTCTTTCAATTCAGAACCTAATTGTCCGTTGGCACCTGTTACTAGTATTTTTTTATTCATTTTATTTTTTGCCTTTATCTGCCACGAAGTCACTAGGGCGCGAAGTGTGTTTTTTGTCAGTTATTGGTTGTCCGTCATTGCGAACGCAGTGAAGCCTGACTGCCGCAGGCAGACAATCTCTAAATTGTTACATTGACAAATCGTACCTCGTACATCGTGCCTCTTAAATCCCTAAATTATTTCATTTTCTAATTGCTACATTTTCAAATCGTACATCTAATATCGTAAATCGTACATTTAAAAACCATATAAGGAATATAAGGAATATAAGAAAGTCGCTTCGCTTATTTTAAGAACAGATAAGTAAAATCAACTGAACACTTATAGCTGAACATTGAACACTTAGTCCTAAGCATCGAAATCCTAACTCCTAAATTGTATTCCAAAACAATCAATACAATAACCCAAAATGCCATAAAGGAATTGTATTAAGAAAACCACTTTCTATATCATCTTTTACAACAAAGCCGTTAACTGCTGTTTTGATTTGTTTGTTACTTTTGTTTTTACCTCCAATTTCAAAATCGAATGTGTCAATCGTAAAATCAGCAATCTTAGAAGAGACAATAGGATAACCAACCCGTAGTTGGTTCATAAAAAATGTTTCTCT
>JAGNSF010000127.1 GCA_017988155.1 Flavobacterium sp.
CAAAGGAAATGTCGTAACCGTAAATGGTTTAGACGGTTATTGTTTGCCAAAATTGGTTGACCGTTTTCAATATGCTAGAAAAGACCAACCTACAAAATCATTTTTTTAAGTCAGAATAATTTTATTTGTCTAAAATTCCTCGTTTCAAAATTTGTCCGAAATGATAAATGTCTTCAAAAGAAGTGTATAAAGGAACTGGAGCGAGTCGAATTACATTGGGTTCGCGCCAATCTACTATTACTCCGTTTTTCATAAGGTAATCAAATAAAGTGCGGCCTTCTCCATGGAGAAAAACTGAAAGTTGGCAACCTCTTTCCGAAGGATTCGAAGGTGTAATAATTTCAAAATTACCCTTTACTTCTCGATCAATTTCGTGTAAAACAAACTCTAGATAGGCGGTGATTGTATTTCTTTTTTCAATTAATGCCTCCATCCCTATTTCAGCAAAGAGTTCTACTGAAGCTAAATAGGGCGCTAAAGACAAAATGGGTAAATTACTTATTTGCCATCCATCTGCCCCTTGAACAGGATCAAAATTGGGTTCCATTTTAAAACGACGTTCTTTATTGTGTCCCCACCAACCTGCAAAACGTGGTAATTCAGAATTAGTGTGATGTTTATCGTGTATGAAACAACCCGAAGCATTTCCCGGTCCTGAATTCATATATTTATAACTACACCAAGCGGCAAAATCGACCTGCCAATCGTGCAATTGCAATTTGATATTTCCTGCGGCATGCGCCAAATCCCAGCCGACATAAGCTCCAACGTTATGTCCAGCTTCGGTAATAGTCTTCATGTCAAAAACCTGTCCGGTATAATAATTGACCCCGCCAATTAAGACCAAAGCCAACTCATCTCCCACTTCATTAATTTTTGCTACAACATCTTCCAAACGAATATTGTGTTCGCCATCACGACGCTTTACTTCTACAATAGCCTCTTCGGGTTCATATCCATGGAAACGCACTTGACTTTGAAATAAATATTGATCAGAAGGAAAGGCTTTTTCTTCGCAAATAATTTTATATCGTTTGGATGTTGGTTGATAAAATGAAACCATCAGTAAATGCAAGTTCACAGTCAAGGTATTCATTACGGTGACTTCTGATGGCAAAGCACCAACCAACTTACTCAACGGATTTGCAAAACGTTCGTGATAATCCCACCAAGGTTTTTCAGCATAAAAATGACCTTCAACGGCTAAATTTGCCCAATCGTTCATTACCTCATCTACATAGGTTTTGGCTCTTTTAGGTTGTAGACCCAAAGAGTTTCCTGTGAAGTAAATTACTTTCTTTCCGTTAACTTGCGGGAAAGAAAATTCATTTTGATATTGACTTAATTGGTCTTGCGCATCGAGTTGTTGCGCAAAAGCAAGGCGGTTTTCGAACGTCATTCGTATTGATTTTATGAAGTAAAAGTAACAAACTAATATGAAAAAACACGAATTTCACGAATCACACAAATTAAACGAATAAAATACAGCGTTAGGTTTGCGTGAGGGATAGCAACGGAAAGCCCACAGCAATATGGAGCAATAGCGGAATATTGTGAGGACTTGAAGTGTATAGCCCGACCCAAGCGTTGGCAAATGAAAGGAAAAGGGTCACGCCAAAAAAAAAATCTCGCCAAGAAAGACGAGATTTTTATATGAGAATCTGAAACAAGTTCAGATTAAATAATCAACATCGCATCTCCATACGAGTAGAATTTGTATTCTTCTTTGATCGCTTCTTCGTAAGCACGTTTCATTAAATCGTGACCACAGAAAGCAGAAATCATCATTAATAAAGTCGATTTTGGTGTATGGAAATTGGTAATCATACAATCGGCAATACTGAAATCGTGAGGAGGAAAAATGAATTTATTAGTCCACCCTTCAAACGGATTCAATGTATGTTGAGAAGAAACTGAACTCTCAATAGCACGCATAGAAGTAGTTCCTACAGCACAAATACGTTTCTTTTTTGCTTTCGCATTGTTGACAATATCACAAGCTTCTTGACTGATTTTCAATTCTTCTGAATCCATTTTGTGTTTCGATAAATCTTCTACCTCCACTGGATTAAAAGTTCCTAAACCAACGTGAAGTGTCACCTCAGCAAAGTCAATTCCTTTGATTTCTAATTTTTTCAATAAATGTTTTGAGAAGTGCAATCCTGCAGTTGGTGCCGCAACAGCTCCTTCTTCTTTAGCATAAATAGTTTGGTAACGATCAGCATCTTCTGGAGTTACCTCACGTGAAATGTATTTTGGGATTGGGGTTTCGCCCAATTCAGTTAATTTGTTTCTGAATTCTTCGTACGAACCATCGTAAAGAAAACGCAGTGTTCTACCACGAGAAGTCGTATTATCAATTACTTCAGCTACTAACGAATCATCATCTCCAAAATACAATTTGTTTCCGATTCTGATTTTACGAGCTGGGTCAACTAATACGTCCCAAAGACGTTGTTCAGCATTCAATTCGCGTAACAAGAATACTTCGATTCTTGCTCCTGTTTTTTCTTTGTTTCCGTACAAACGAGCTGGAAAAACTTTGGTATTATTCAAAATCATTACATCTCCGTCATCAAAATAATCGATAACATCTTTGAACATTTTGTGCTCTATCGTTTGTTTTTTACGGTCAATAACCATTAAACGAGACTCGTCTCTGTTTTCTGCAGGAAACTCAGCTAAAAGTTCTTTTGGTAAATTGAATTGAAAATGTGATAATTTCATTAAATAAAGTTTAGGTGTTTAAGATTTTAAATGTTTATAGTTTGTATAACCATTTAAAATCAGAATGCAAATATACGACGGTGAAAGAGGCGTTGTCAAGTCTTTTGGTGTTTATTTTCACCAACCCACTAATAGAAAGGGATTCCGACTATGCAACAATTGAATTTAAGCAATTTCTTCCATCGCAAAGCCAAGACTTTTTAAATCTTCCCAAAAATCGGGATACGATTTAGAAACTACTTCGGCATTTTCAATAAAAATAGGCACTCTAAATGCCAGAGGCGCAAAAGCCATTGCCATTCGGTGGTCATTATACGTAGCGATAGTAATATTTGAATTAATTTGTTTGGTTGCTACCAAAGTCAAACTATCATTGGTTACCGAAATATCAGCTCCTAATTTAGTTAACTCAATTCGAAGGGCTTCTAAGCGATCTGTTTCTTTGATTTTCAACGTATGCAAACCGGTTAAGTGACAACCAATTCCCAAACCTAAGCAAGTTACAACAATGGTTTGTGCAATATCAGGTGTGTTGTTCAAATCAAAAGTGACGTCTTGGTAATTGAAATTAGACTGTTTGGTCAAAGTCAGCTGATTTCCGTTAAATTGAGATTCAACTCCCATAGCTTGGTATAAACTAATCAAAGCTGAATCACCTTGTAAACTGTTTTCTTTATAACTTGAAATGGTGATCGAAGCAGCATCTGCCAAAGCGGCAATACTAAAATAATATGAAGCCGAACTCCAATCTGATTCTACAATCATTTCTTTAGTTTCCACTGCTGGTTTTGGAGCAACGGTAATTATATTTCCTTCAAAACTCGTCTGAATATCCAAATCATTCAGCAAAGCTAAAGTCATTTTGATATACGGAATGGAAGTAATTTCTCCTTCTAAAGTCAACTCTAAACCATTCTCCAATTTAGAAGCTACTAATAATAAAGCCGAAATGTATTGACTGCTTACGTTCGCCGCTAATTTTACTTTGGAAGCCGTGATTTTTTGACCTTTGATTCGGATAGGTGGATAACCCACTTCTTTTTCATAGGTAATCACAGCACCTAATTGTTCTAACGCTTCAACCAAAATTTTGATTGGACGCTCTTGCATTCGGCTAGAACCTGTCAACACCACTTCACGACCTGCATTTACAGCAAAATAAGCCGTAAGAAAACGCATTGCAGTTCCTGCATGGTGAATATCTACAATGACATCTGTACCGTTCAATGCTTTTTGCATTACTTCGCTATCATCTGAATTGGAAGTATTGGCTAAAGTAATATTCGGAAACAAGGCTTTTAGCAATAACAATCGATTGGTTTCGCTTTTGGAACCCGTGATTTTGATTGCAGCATTGATTTCAGATTGTGCAGATTGTAGTAGTAATTTCATTTTGTTGTGTTGGTAGGTAATTGGGTGCAAATTTATTTTAAAAAAAGGAGCTTCCCAAGTTTTAAAACAGCGTATCACATTATTTCAACTTTTCGTTGTTTTTATGACGGTCTTTATCACGAACGGATTTTAAATCCATTTTTTTATCAAAAGCGGATTGTAAATCAATCCCGGTTTGGTTGGCCAAACACAGGACTACAAAAACCACATCAGCTAGTTCTTCTCCTAGATCTTTGTTCTTGTCGGATTCTTTCTCAGACTGTTCGCCGTAACGTCGAGCAATAATTCGGGCAACTTCCCCTACTTCTTCTGTCAATTGCGCCATATTGGTCAACTCGTTAAAGTAGCGAACGCCGTGTTCTTTAATCCAAGTATCTACGTCTAATTGAGCGTTTTTTAAATCCATTATTCTTTATTTTTACTATCCATAATTATCGTTACAGGACCATCATTAAGCAACGCCACTTTCATATCAGCACCAAAAATACCCGTTGGTACTTTCTTCCCTAATTTATTTTCTAATGTACTTACGAATTTTTCATAAAGCGGAATGGCAACTTCAGGTCTTGCTGCTTTGATATAGGAAGGGCGGTTGCCTTTTTTAGTGGCCGCATGCAATGTAAACTGACTTACCACAAGTACATCTCCCTTCACCTCTTCTACCGATAAATTCATCACTCCATTTTCATCTCCAAAAATACGGAGTTGGATGATTTTGGTAACCAACCAGTCAATATCTTCTTGGGTATCTGCGTCTTCAATTCCTACTAATACTACTAATCCTTTTTGGATTTCTCCGACTATTTTATCTTCAACCGTTACCGATGCTGAAGAAACTCTTTGTAGCACTACTCTCATAAAAATTATAAATTATGAATTGTGAATTGTAAATTGTAAATTTTCGAAACCAATCATAATTATCTTTTTAAATTGTTCTTTGTTGAAATAATAATGGAAGCTAGTATTTTATTTATTTCGACAATATCTAAATTTAATGATTGAAATTGAGACTCATTTAAATAATCAGATTGAAATAATAATTCTAACCAGTAATCACTTTCGTTAGCTTCTTTTTGAGCAATAGCTAATTTATGAATAAAATCTTGTTTACTTTCAGCATGTTCGGATTCTCTAACCAACGCTCCAATTGAAGTTCCACTTCGCAATAATTGCTTACTCAAAACAAATTCTTTTTTTTCTGAACTTAAAAATTGATACAATTTTACAATTCGCAAAGCAAAAGCAAATGATTTGGTTTTTATAATATTTTCAGCCATAATTCACCATTTATAATTCATAATTAATTTCTGGTTTTATCGCTGGCAATTCGATCTTCATTATACACATCGGTGCGGTAATGCTCCTCATCGCCTTCTAAGATTTTCAAATAGCTATTGTAACGTGACCAAGCGATTTCATCTTTATCCAAAGCCGCTTTAATGGCACAATGTGGTTCTTCTTTATGCA
>JAGNSF010000128.1 GCA_017988155.1 Flavobacterium sp.
GAAGCGTATTTCTACAGATCGATATTCAATAAATACTATCCACAAGTAAGTGCAGCACAAACTGTAAGAAAATGGATTCCAAAATGGCAAGAAAATCAAGATCCAAGCGGTAGAGCAAATGCAGCTCACGTTCAAGCCGATGTTGAGATTGCTAAATAGATTTATTAGATTAGTTCAAATATTGTTGATAAAAGACGTTTTTCGTAAGAAGAGCGTCTTTTTTTGTTTAAAATATAAACAAATGTTGATAACTTAACATTTATAAAAGGGAATTTCTTTCTTCAATAACCCCTGTTTTTATATATTTGCTTGTTATACAATTTTACATTTTAGATTAAAAATATGAGTGAGGAAATTAACAAGAATAATTATTCAGCGGATAGTATTCAGGCATTAGAAGGAATGGAGCATGTAAGAATGCGTCCGTCAATGTATATTGGAGATGTTGGAGTACGAGGATTACATCATTTAGTGTATGAGGTGGTAGATAACTCTATCGATGAAGCTATGGGTGGTCATTGTGATACTATCAGCGTTGCTATAAATGAAGATGGGTCAATTTCTGTAGAAGATAATGGTCGTGGTATTCCGGTAGGAATTCATAAAAAAGAAGGTGTTTCGGCTTTAGAGGTTGTAATGACTAAAATTGGTGCAGGAGGTAAATTTGATAAAGATTCGTATAAAGTATCTGGAGGTTTACACGGTGTAGGGGTTTCTTGTGTAAACGCCTTGTCATCTCACTTAAGAGCTACGGTTCATAGTAGTGATGGAAAGATCTACGAACAAGAATACGAACGTGGTAAAGCGTTATATCCAGTAAAACAAATTGGCGATACTACTAAAAGAGGAACAATCGTTACTTTTTATCCAGATCCAACTATTTTTACGCAAACTACGGAGTATTCATACGAGACTTTGTCGGCGCGTATGCGTGAATTGTCTTTCTTGAACAAAGGAATAAAAATCACTTTTACAGATAAAAGAGAAGTAGATAAAGACGGAAACTTCGTTTCAGAAGTGTTTCATTCTACTGAAGGATTGAAAGAATATATTCGCTATTTAGATGGAAACCGTGAGCCAATTATTGCACACGTAATTTCAATGGATCATGAAAAAGGAGAAATTCCAGTTGAGGTAGCCTTGATTTACAACACAAGCTATTCTGAGAATATCTTTTCATATGTAAATAATATTAATACACACGAAGGAGGGACGCATTTACAAGGTTTTAGAAGTGGTTTGACAAGAACGCTTAAGAAATATGCAGATGCCTCTGGAATGTTGGATAAATTGAAATTCGAAATTGCAGGTGATGATTTCCGTGAGGGGTTAACAGCTATTATTTCGGTTAAAGTTTCTGAGCCTCAGTTCGAAGGCCAAACCAAAACTAAATTAGGGAATAGAGAAGTAGTTTCTCCAGTGAGTCAAGCTGTTGGAGAAATGTTGGAAAATTATTTGGAAGAAAATCCAAATGATGCTCGTATCATTATTCAGAAAGTGATTTTGGCTGCCCAAGCCCGTCATGCTGCTAAAAAAGCACGTGAAATGGTGCAACGTAAAACCGTTATGGGTGGCGGAGGATTGCCAGGAAAATTATCGGATTGTTCGGAACAAGATCCAGAGAAATGCGAAGTTTACCTTGTCGAGGGAGATTCGGCAGGTGGAACAGCAAAACAAGGTCGTGATAGAAATTTTCAAGCCATTTTACCATTGCGTGGTAAGATTTTGAACGTTGAAAAAGCGATGCACCATAAAGTTTTTGAAAGTGAAGAGATTCGAAATATCTTTACGGCACTTGGTGTAACAATTGGTACAGCTGAGGATAGTAAAGCATTGAATATTGAAAAATTACGTTACCATAAAGTAATTATCATGTGTGATGCCGATGTCGACGGAAGTCACATCGCTACCTTAATATTAACCTTCTTCTTCCGTTTTATGAGAGAGTTGATCGAAAGAGGACACGTTTATATTGCAGCACCACCTTTGTACTTAGTTAAAAAAGGAAATAAAAAAGAATACGCTTGGACAGAAGATCAACGAGATTTAGCTAACGAAAGAATGGGCGGAAGTGCCGCTATTCAACGTTATAAAGGTCTTGGAGAGATGAATGCGGAGCAGTTGTGGGAAACTACAATGGATCCAAGTTTTAGAACTTTACGTCAAGTAACCATTGATAATATGGTTGAAGCCGATAGAGTTTTCTCTATGTTAATGGGAGACGAAGTTCCTCCTAGAAGAGAGTTTATTGAGAAGAATGCGGTTTACGCTAATATTGATGCGTAATTTAGGATTTCACTCTAATTTTAGAAAATAAAATAATTTTTAAAATATAAAAACATGAAAGTTACAATTGTAGGAGCAGGAAATGTGGGAGCAACCTGTGCAGACGTGATTTCGTATAGAGGAATTGCAAGTGAAGTAGTATTATTGGATATCAAAGAAGGTTTTGCTGAAGGTAAAGCTATGGATATTATGCAGTGTGCTACCAATACCGGTTTTAATACTAAAGTAATTGGTGTAACTAACGATTATTCTAAAACTGCGAATAGCGATGTGGTAGTAATTACATCAGGAATTCCAAGGAAACCAGGAATGACTCGTGAAGAATTAATTGGTATTAATGCAGGAATTGTGAAAACAGTTGCCGAAAATGTATTAGCTCATTCTCCAAACACAATTGTAGTAGTAGTGTCAAATCCAATGGATACAATGACTTATTTGGCATTGAAATCAACAGGTTTGCCTAAAAACAGAATCATAGGAATGGGAGGAGCTTTAGATAGTTCTCGTTTTAGATACTATTTATCACAAGCTTTGGACAAACCATCAAATGATGTTTCGGCTATGGTAATTGGAGGTCATGGTGATACGACTATGATTCCTTTAACTCGTTTGGCTTCTTATAATGGTATTCCAGTTTCTGAATTTCTTTCTCCAGAGGCATTAGAAAAAGTAGCAGCATCAACTATGGTTGGAGGAGCAACTTTGACAGGTCTTTTAGGAACTTCAGCTTGGTATGCACCTGGAGCTTCAGTGGCGTATTTAGTGGATAGTATTTTGAATGACCAAAAGAAAATGATTGCTTGTTCTGTTTTCTTAGAAGGCGAATATGGACAAAATGATATTTGTATTGGTGTTCCTTGTATTATCGGTAAAAATGGGGTGGAGCAAATCCTTGATATTACATTAAATGACGCAGAAAAAGCATTGTTTGCTAAAAGTGCGGATGCAGTTAGAAATATGAATGCTGATTTAAAATCAGTTTTAGCATAATTTTTAAATATAAATTGAAAAGACTGCTTTTTTGCAGTCTTTTTTTTTAGATTAATTGACAAATAAATTGGTTAATCTTAACCTTAAATTATATATTTGCTCGGTTTAAAAAATGAAGAATTGCTTTTTGAGATTACAATAGTCTCGAAAAGTAATTTTAATTGCTGTTTTACAGCGGTTTAAGTACAATTAAAATATAAGAATAATTAATTTTTAGTAATAATGCAGAATAAAGGACTCATTAAATTTTTCGCAATTCTATTTGCATTGGTAAGTATTTACCAACTTTCTTTCACTTTCGTAGCTAATAAAGTAGCAAGTGATGCTAAAGCTTTTGCAGGAGGAAATCCTGAAAAAGAGTTAAAATATTTAGATTCTATTGGTAAAGAGAAAGTCTTTAACCTTGGTTTTTCTGATTTTACTTTTAACGAAGTAAAAGACAAGCAAATCAATAAGGGTCTTGACTTAGAAGGAGGAATCAACGTAATTCTTCAAGTTTCTGTAAAAGATATCTTGAAAGGATTGTCTAATAACTCTAAAAATCCAGTTTTTAATAAGTCATTAGCTGATGCAACTACTAATCAAAAAGGGAATCAAACCTATATTGATGCTTTCTTTGAAGCTTTTGAGGCGAACTCAAAAGGAACAGTAAAATTAGCTTCGCCAGATATTTTTGCTAACAGAAGTTTACAAGGTGAAGGTGGTGTTGATTTTCAAATGACTGATGCACAAGTTCAAAAGGTTATTAAAAGAAAAGTTAATGAGTCTGTTGAAAGTGCGTTCGGAGTATTAAGAAAACGTATTGATAAATTTGGTGTAACTCAACCTAATATTCAAAAATTAGGAGAGTCTGGTAGAATTCTTGTAGAGCTTCCAGGTGCTAAAGATGTAGATAGAATTAAAAAGTTATTACAAAGTACTGCTCAATTAGAGTTTTGGGAAACGTATAAAATTGAAGAAATTGGTAATTTCTTAATGGCTGCTAATGAGTCACTAAAGAAAACAGAAATCAAAAATATAACTCCTAAAAAAGCAGTTAAAGATTCATTAAGTGCTTTGTTAGCAGATACTAAAGATACCGCTGCTGATAAAAAAGGTAACAATCCTTTGTTAGATAAAATTATTGCACAAGGTGGCGGCCCAGTATTAGGTTTATTTGCACCTAAAGATACTGCTGTTGTTGGTGAGTATTTAAGAAGAGCTGATATTCGTGTTTTATTAGCTGGAGATCAACGTTATGCTAAATTTGTTTGGGGAAAACCAACCAAAATTAAAGATGCTAAAGCAAAAGAAATTGATGCTGTTGAATTGTATGCTTTAAAAGGAAACAGAGACAATGTAGCTGCTATGAGTGGCGGTGTTGTAACAGATGCTAGTGATACATTTGATCAATTAGGAAAACCAGCTGTTTCTATGCAAATGAACGGTAAAGGAGCAAAAGCATGGGAAGAATTAACAGGAAAAGCATACACTCAAAAAAGTAATATTGCTATTGTTTTAGATAATGTAGTGTATTCTGCACCTGGGGTATCAAGTGGACCAATTGCAGGAGGTAGATCAGAGATTTCTGGTGACTTTGATGTAACTGAAACTAAAGATTTAGCAAATGTATTAAAAGCAGGTAAATTACCAGCTTCTGCAGATATTATTCAATCAGAAGTAGTAGGGCCATCTTTAGGTCAAGCGGCAATTGATGCTGGTACGATTTCTTCAATTGTAGGTTTCTTGTTAGTATGTTTATGGATGGTATTCTATTATGGTAAAGCGGGTTGGTATGCTAATCTTGCCTTATTATTGAACTTATTGTTCTTATTTGGAATTATGGCAAGTTTTGGTTTTGTACTGACATTGCCAGGTATTGCTGGTATCGTTTTAACATTAGGTACTGCGGTTGATGCTAACATTATCATCTATGAAAGAGCAAAAGAGGAATTACGTGAAGGTAAATCATTATCTGACACGGTAATTGCTTCTTACGGTTGGAAAGGTGCGATGCGTTCAATCATTGATGCTAACGTAACGCATATTTTGACTGGAGCTATCTTATTTACTTTTGGAACAGGATTGATTAAAGGTTTTGCTTTAACATTATTAATTGGTATTGTAACTTCATTGTTTACTTCAATTTTTATTGCTAGAATTTTTATTGATAGAGATATCGCTAGAAATAGTAACTTAACTTTTTCAACTTCAATCACTAAAAATTGGTTTACCAATTTTAACTTTGACTACATACGTATTAAGAAAGTAACTTATGTTATTTCATCTATCGTTGTTATTGTAAGTTTAATTTCAATTTTCTTTGT
>JAGNSF010000129.1 GCA_017988155.1 Flavobacterium sp.
GCAAATGTTCATATCTATGAAATTACAAATAAAATTGTTCTGTAAGATAAAATACAGTGTCTATAAAAAATAAATTTCCTTGAAATGTAAGTACATTTTCATCGTGTAAATCTTCAAGAATAATACCTAATTGCGGATTGAAATAATCGTTATTTTTCTTGTTAATGAAACCATTTGCTGCTAAGAATTGTTTCACGTTTTCTAATTCAGTGACACCATCAGATTTTATAAATGTCTGCTCAACAACTGCATACAATGCTGTATTATTTTCGTAAAAACCGATTAATTGATATGCTGTATCGGGGAAGAAAAAATTATTAAGAAGTAAATTGTTTAAATAGTCTTCCCAAGTTGCGTAATAAATGGCATCGTTTAGCTTTATTACTTTAAATTCATTCTGTAGATATACTTTTTGTTCAGCACCAGAAGATACAAAGGTAGAAATATCAATGTCATCTACCCAAAAATGGTTGGTATTACAAAATGTTTTTAGATGCGTTGTTTCTTGATTTTTGATTTGCTTACTTTCTGAAGTCTTTCCGCTTGCGCTATTGCTTCTTCTAAGGTAACTGGCAACTGTTTGGATAGCATCACCATGCCTAACTTGGCTCTTTCCTGAAATGATATTTTGTAGTTCATGTTTCATGAATTTGGAATACAAATATAAATAAAATATTTTAAAATAATGAGTAGCTTTCGAGAGCCTCAGACTATTTTTGGGTTGAGTTATAATACTTCTTTCTCCACCAAAATGCCACATTTACTAATGCTATTAAAGCTGGAACTTCGACTAAAGGGCCTATTACTCCTGCAAAAGCTTGTCCGCTGTTGATACCAAAAACTCCAATAGAAACAGCGATTGCTAGTTCAAAATTATTTCCAGAAGCAGTAAAAGAAAGTGCAACGGCATCACGGTAATTAGCACCAATTTTTTTACTGACAAAAAACATCAATGTAAACATAATAACAAAGAAAATAACAAGAGGTAAGGCAATTCGAAGCGCATCAAGCGGTAAATCAACTATCATTTCACCTTTCAAACTAAACATGACTACAATAGTAAACAATAAGGCTATCAAAGTAATGGGAGAAACAAATGGAATAAATCGCTGATTGAACCATTTGTCACCCATATATTTCTTAATAGCATAACGACTTGTTATTGCTAACAGAAATGGTATTCCTAAATAGATACCAACTGTTTGAGCAATTTCAGTAATAGTAATGTTCAATGCTAATCCTTTAATGCCAAAAAAAGGTAACATAACTTCAAGATAAAAATAAGCATACAAACTAAAAAAGCATATTTGTAGCAAACTATTAATCCCAATTAATCCAGCAGTAAGTTCTCGGTTGCCCTCGGCGAGTTCGTTCCATACGATAACCATAGCAATACATGGTGCCAAACCTATTATTATCAAACCCGTCATGTATTCAGGAGAGTCCCGTAAGAATAAAACGGCCAAAGAAAACATCAAAAAGGGACCTACAATCCAGGTTATAAAAAAAGAAGCGGTGAGTAGTTTGGGCTTTTCAAACATCTGAGGCACTTTTGTGAAATCAATTTTGGTCAACGGCGGGTACATCATTAAAATCAGTCCAATAGCTAACGGAATATTGGTTGTTCCCGAAGAAAAGGAGTTGATAAAACTAACCGTATTTGGTATAAAATATCCAATTGACACGCCAATTGCCATAGCTAAAAATATCCAAAGGGTTAAAAATCGGTCTAAAAAATTAAGTCTTTTTTTCATTGTTGAACCATTAAGAATTTAAGTTACATCAAGTTTTGAAATTTCTATTTTAGTAATTATTTCTTTATTTGTGAAAAAACAAAGTACATTTCGGAAGCAATCTCTATGCTTCGCTCAGCATACTTCACATCCATTAATTCAGTTCCATCAAATGCTTTAGGGTCGTCGTAGCGAATAGGTAGGCGTTTTTCGGCTCCTGCAATAAATGGACAACCTGCATCCGCAGACGAACACGTCATAATAGCTGCGAAGCCACTAGTCGGATTAAATGCATCATCAAACGTTTTGGAAAAACAGATAATTGCCGATTCATTTTCGTCAAATTTTACGGCATACACCGGATTGTTTTCATTACTTAATTGTTGTATTTGAAAACCTTGGTTGGTTAAGGTTTCTCCCACTTTAGGAAACATAGCCGTTGCTTCGGTACCACCCGAAAAGCAAAATAAATTTTTGATTCCGAAATGATACGCCATAGTTTGCGCCCAAATTTGAGACAAATGACTTCGTCGCGAATTGTGAGTACAAATAAAATTCAACCGAATGGCTAGATTATTTTCAATTTTGTTTTGAATGTAGTCAACTAAAGGTTGTAGCACTTCTTTGCGTTCGTCAGAAATTGTAGTTTTCGAAATACTTTCTAACGTTGGAGTTAATTGCTGGTTCATATTTTATTTTTTTTGTTTAACAACAGCCTGAATCAGGGGTACAACATGAAGTTGCTTTAGCTTTCCATTGGCCTGCATTAGGCATTTTACTTTCCGGAATACCACAGTGGTCTGGTGCTAAACAGTTCGTTATTTTTGAAGTTAGTTGAAAGTGGGTGCCGTCGAATTCCAAACCAAATTTTCCAATACTATCTTTCATTTGGTACTCTACTTCGATTTCTAAATTGGTTAAACCTAGCTTTTGTTCCGATAATTCGATGATGTTCAATAGCTTTTCAGGATGCAAACGATGATCGTAATCTTGCGCTTCCCACAATTGAAAATTAGCTACTTCTTCGGTTCGAATTGTACCTCCACAATCAATAAAGTGTTTGGTTATTTTCCCTACCTCGGTTACATGAAAGTGAGGTGCTACAAGTTCGCCATTGGGCAACTGAAAAGCAATAGTTGTTGCTTTTTGTAATTCGGATTTAATTGCTGATAGTGTCATGATTTTTTAAATTTTAGTTAACAACATTCTTTAGTTGATAGGTACTCATTGATGTTTTGAAAAAAGGATTTTAGCCGGTTAAAACCTACTTCGTTAATGCAATAACATATTGAAGTCCCTTCTATATTTCCTTTAATTAACCCCGCATTTTTTAATTCTTTAAGATGTTGTGACACGGTAGGTTGGGCGAGTGGCAATTCATTAACAATGTCTCCACATATGCAGGACTCTGTTTTGAGTAAGTATTCAATTATAGCAATTCGCGCAGGATGTCCCATCGCTTTAGCTAGGATGGCTAATTCATTTTGTGTAGTTGTAAAGCTTTCCGTTTTTGTAATTCCCATTTTGCTATATATTTATATTGCAATATTACGATAAATAATTTATTATTTATCGTTTTAATTTTTTTTGTATACTTGTTGAAGTATTAATCACCAAATCTTTTTAAAATGAAAAAAATTATTTTCTGTGGTTTCCTATTAGTTTCTTTAGGATCACATGCGCAAGCGTACAAGTACAAAATTGTTACTACTATCGAATCTGTTGTCCCAGGAGGAGTTGGTCGTTCAAGAATTATTGAAAATGGGGCTGAAGTAGATTACACACAGTTCACGACAGTTAGGACTAAGGATGGAAAGGACAAGACGGATAAGGATCGAAGCGATGTTAAAATTGACGATCTTAAAGAGTCAACTTTGGTTAACTTTTTTAGTTTAGTTGGGATTAATTTTCAAAATATTGCGTCAAATGATGCAATGGTAACTTCTTTATTAAATAAATATAGTAGTGAAGGTTGGGAATTAGTTAATATTGTTAGCGGTGTTGAAAGTGATGCTGGGAAAGGCGATGGAGATGGAATATTTATCACTCGTTTTTATTTCAGGATGAAATAAAACAAATATATTAAATTTAAAAAACCCTTAACTATTTATAGTTAAGGGTTTTACTTTTGGTAGCGAGGACGGGAGTTGAACCCGTGACCTCAGGGTTATGAATCCTGCGCTCTAACCAACTGAGCTACCTCGCCATTTATATTGGTTATGCATCTCTCAATGCGGGTGCAAATATAGAAATAATAATAATGTTTGCAAGTATAAAATGATAAAAAAAATATTTTCAAAAAGACTTTTTTTTTGACTTTATATTCTTATATTTCGAAAAAATTAAATAGCATTCATGGAATCAAAAGTGCGTTATGAGATAGAGTTTCCCATCAATTCTTCCCCTCAACTATTGTATCAATATATTTCTACTCCTTCAGGCTTGTCGGAGTGGTTTGCAGATAATGTTAATTCTCGAGGTGAATTCTTCACGTTCATATGGAACGACTCTGAGGAAAAGGCTAGATTAGCGTCTAAAAAGTCTGGAGAGAAAGTCAAATTTAAATGGGTGGATGATAACAATAAAGATACCGAATATTTTTTTGAAATTCACATTCTTGAAGATGAGATAACTAAAGATGTTTCGTTATTAGTTATAGATTTTGCTCCATCAGATGAAATAGAAGAAGCACAACAACTTTGGGAAAATCAAATTTCTGATTTGAAACATCTCATTGGATCGGTATAAAATTATATTTTATAACTTATATTTGCCCTGAATAAAATTCAGGGTTTTTTTATGATTAATTTAAACGGAGATAGTATCTTACAAGAGAATGTGTTAACTCAGAATCGCGCTTTTTTATACGGCGATGCGGTTTTTGAAACTGTAAAAATTGTAAAAGGGAAAATTCTCTTTTTAGAAGACCACTACTTTAGATTGATGGCTTCAATGCGAATTTTACGAATGGAAATTCCTATGGATTTTACTATGGAATTTTTTGAAGACCAAGTACTCAGTACAGCTTCTAATAATGGTTTTGAACAATCAGCCCGTGCCCGAATTACAGTCTATCGTAATGATGGAGGCTATTATTTACCGACTACTAACACTATTTCGTATTTAATTCACACCAGTCCTTTAGAAAATCAATTCTTTGTTTTTGAAAATAAGGAGTGCGAAGTAGATTTATACAAGGATTTCTATATAAGTAAACAATTAATTTCTTCTCTAAAAACGACCAATAAAGTCATTCATGTTACAGCAAGTATTTATGCAGATGAAAATGGATACAATAATTGTATTATGTTAAATGATAGTAAGAATGTCGTTGAGGTTCTACAAGGAAATTTGTTTATGCTGCAGGGAAATAAATTAATTACACCGCCAATTTCTGAAGGTTGTATTAATGGAATAATGAGAAAGCAAGTACTTGCATTGGCTAAGAAAATAGAAGGTCTTGAAGTGGTCGAAGATGTAATCTCTCCTTTTGAATTACAAAAAGCCGATGAGTTGTTCTATACTAATGTTATTAAAGGGATTCAGTCCATTACAAAATATAGAAAAAAAGAATACACTAATGAAATTGCAAAGGAACTGGTTGAACAATTAAACGCTTTCATCTCTAGCTAATTCAAATACGGGTCTTCTGGCGCATTAGACCAAATAAGATAATCGCCACCTAATTCTATAATTTTTTCTTTCCAAAAATGGGTTGTTGATTTGCTAATAATCTTATTTTGGTGAGTATTAGTTGTAGCTATCCAAGAATTTTGTTCCATTTCGGATTCTAATTGATTTTCATCCCAACCGGTATACCCTAAAAAAAAGCGAATATTATTTT
>JAGNSF010000130.1 GCA_017988155.1 Flavobacterium sp.
AAACAAATTTTGGAATTAGAGCGTCAGTTAGAAGATGTTCGCGTTTTGAAAAATGAAGTCGTTAAGAAACAAAAATACGAAGAGGCGGCCAAACTTCGCGATGATGAAAAACGAATTGAAAAAGACTTAGCTATTGCCCAAGAACAATGGGAAGAAGAAGCCAAAAACAATCGTATCGAAGTTACAGAAGACAATGTTGCTGACGTAGTATCTATGATGACCGGAATTCCTGTAAACCGAATTGCGCAAACCGAAAGTAACAAATTAGCCAAACTGCCTGAACTTATTGAAGGAAAGGTGATTGGTCAAAAAGAAGCGGTGATGAAAATTGCGCGTTCCATTCAAAGAAATCGTGCTGGATTAAAAGATCCAAATCGTCCTATTGGTTCATTCATTTTCTTAGGTCAAACTGGTGTGGGTAAAACTCAATTAGCGAAAGTAATTGCCAAAGAATTATTTGATTCAGAAGATGCGTTAGTGCGTATCGACATGAGCGAATACATGGAGAAATTTTCTATTTCTAGATTAGTTGGTGCGCCTCCTGGATACGTAGGTTATGAAGAAGGTGGACAATTGACTGAAAAAGTGCGCAGAAAACCCTATTGTGTAGTTTTATTAGACGAAATCGAAAAAGCACACCCAGACGTATTTAATATGTTACTTCAGGTGTTGGATGACGGATTCTTAACCGATAGCTTAGGGCGAAAAATAGACTTCAAAAACACCATTATCATTATGACATCTAATGTTGGCGCAAGACAATTAAAAGATTTTGGACAAGGTGTTGGTTTTGGAACTGCGGCAAGAACTGCTCAAGTAGATGATAATTCGAAAAGTATTATCGAAAACGCTTTGAAAAAAACTTTTGCACCTGAATTCTTAAACCGTATTGATGATGTAATTGTTTTCAATGCCTTAGAGAAACACGATATTGATTTGATTATCGAAATCGAATTGAAAAAACTGTACGCTCGTATCGCCGACTTAGGTTACAAATTAAATTTATCAGACAAAGCTAAATCGTTTATCGCAGACAAAGGATTTGACAAACAATTTGGTGCCCGACCTTTAAAAAGAGCAATACAGAAATATGTGGAAGATTCATTAGCCGAAGAAATTATTACTTCCAAAATTGGATCTGGAGATGAAATCTTTATGGATATTAAGGATGGTGCTGAAGAATTAAATGTGAGCATTCTTAAAACCGAAGAACCAACAAAATAACCCCTCCATTTATAGATCATAAAAAAACCCGCTAATAGCGGTTTTTTTTATGGTATGAATAATTTATTATATAAATAAATTAATTATGTAATACGTTACAGCTGCTAGAATTGCAGAAACGGGAATAGTTAACACCCAAGCCCATAAAAGACTCACAGTAACTCCCCAACGTACCGCAGAAACACGCTTAGTAACACCTACTCCAATGATTGAACCTGTAATAGTATGAGTGGTAGAAACTGGTATTTTGAAATGTTCAGTTAAAAATAATGTCAAAGCTCCAGCTGATTCGGCTACAACACCCTCAAAAGCATTTACTTTTGTGATTTTTGAACCCATTGTTTTCACAATTTTCCAACCACCACTTAAAGTACCTAATGCAATTACAGAGTAACATGTAATTGGAATCCAAGATGGCATTTTAAATGAACCATCTTCTTTAGGCAACTCAACATCTAACCAATCTGGCAAATCGATATTTCCTGCTGTTTTGACATAAACAGCTACCGCTGCCGCAATAATTCCCATTACTTTTTGCGAATCATTTCCTCCATGACCTAAACTAAAAGCAGCAGAGGATAATAATTGCATTTTTTTCAAAATAGCCTCGGCTTTATTAGCAGAAAAAGAACTGAAAAATAAATTAAACAATGCTAAACTAAAAAAGATGATAGCTACTAAAAACCATTTGATATTATGAGGTTCTGTAACTACACTCCAAAAATGATTGTCAAATCTTGGTTTTTCGATTGCATCGTATGGTACTAGCACTGTAGATAAAAACCAAATTGCCAAAAGCATCAAAGTAACAGTAAGTATTTTAGGATAGATATTTTTCTTAGAAGAATACATCAACCATAACGAAATAAAATACGAAATAATCATTCCTAATAATGGTGCGAAAACAATAAAAAGAATCACGATTAAAACACCTGAAGGTAATAATTCCCCTTCCTTAGCCGCTTTTAACCAACTAACAATTTTTAAACCGTAATGTTCCGGATCCTGAACTACTCCAGAAAATCCATGAGCTATTGCAGCACCAGCAAAACCTCCAATTAAAGTATGTGAAGATGATGAAGGAATACCTTTCCACCAAGTAAACAAATTCCACATAATAGCTGCGATAACACCCGCTAGAATAACTGTTAAATCAATACTACTTGTATGAGCCGTTTTTGCTACAGTATCAGCAACACCGAAACCAAAAACCCAATAGGCAAGAAAATTGAAAAATGCCGCCCAAAAAACAGCTTGATATGGCGTCAAAACTTTCGTAGCAACAATAGTTGCAATAGAATTGGCAGCGTCATGAAAACCATTGATATAATCAAAGGCCAATGACAATATTATAATTATAATAAGTAATGTAAAATCCATAAGTCGTTTTTCAGTAAAACTGATTAATTATGAGTGCTTAACTGCAATCGATTCTAAAACACCAGCAACGCTCTTACATTTATCAGTAGCTGATTCCAAAACAGACAATACTTCTTTGTATTTAATAATGTTGATTGCATCAGTCTCATTCTCAAAAATTTCAAAAACAGCTTTATTATACACAACATCTGAATTGTTCTCCAATTTATTAATTTTAGAACAGGCAGTTGTAATATTCTTTACATTATTTAGATTATTAAGTTCTTTAACTGCTAACTCAATTTTCAAACAAGCTTCTAAATTAATTTCTGTTAATTTTCGAATTGACTTTGTAATTTTATCTACATGATACAAACGCATTCTGCTTGCAGCACCCTGAAGGTTATCAGCAACATTGTCAATTGAAGTAATTAATGAGTGAATATCTTCTCTGTCAAAAGGAGTAATAAAGTTTCTACTCAATTCTAAATTAGTTTCACGAGTAATTTCCTCTCCCCTTTGTTCTAATTCATCTATTTTTTGAAAAAGAACTTCTCTTTCTTTTAAAGGTAAATTTACCGCTTCGTGTAAATGAGAAGCTAATTGAACTAAGTTAGTAGTTGCTTGCTCAAATAGAGGGAAAAACTTTTTGTCTTTGGGTACTAGAAATTGAAAAATACTGTTTAATGACATCTCTTTAGATTTTAGATTGCAAAATTAAATCTTTATTCAGTGCTTATGTTAAGCTATTGTTAATAATTAAATTTTAAATGAAATTACACATTAAAGTTGACTTTGAATACAATTCAATTGATTTACGTTACTTCGACAATTTAGATACTCAATGGAAATCATTTTTTTATTAAATAATAATTCTAAATGTGACTACAAACCATTATAATTAAATAGTAAAAACAGTTTAATAGTTCCAATTTAGCGCTAAACTGGATAAAAATGATGCTAAACGAACAGGCTATAAATCAAAAACAAGCTACAAAAACTCTCAACCACTCAATAATTTGTCCCTATATTTTACAAATTAATGGATATCAATAAATTTAATAGTCCATTTTTAAAATATTCGTAAAAAGCACATTTAAAGCTTTCCTTTTTATAAAATACTGTACTTTTGAAAAACAAATGAAAAGTAACAGAAACATATATTCATCTTTGATAACAACTTCAACTGAGGTTGCTTTTTCTATTACATTTACTACTACAACAACTACTACCCCTTAGGGGTATACATTTTACATATAATCCTGCTATATATAACTTTTCCTCAAAGGGAGAAAGTTCTTGGATGTATAGAAAATAGTTGCATTTTTAAATAAAACACACACAATGAAAGTATTAAAATTTGGCGGCACTTCAGTAGCCAATGCAGAAAATATAAAACGCGTTCTTACTATAGTTACCGAAAAAGCAAATCACGAGAAACTAATTGTAGTCGTTTCGGCTTTAAGCAAGGTAACCGACTTATTACAATTAGCTTCGCAAAAAGCGGCTTCGAACGACGAAAGCTACAAAGAAATTGTAACTGAAATCGAGAAAAAACATTTAGATACCTTAAAGGAATTAATTCCGGTAAGCGAACAAAGTAGTTTACTAAGCCATTTAAAAAGAATTGTAAATCATCTGGAAACCTTATTAGACGGTTGTTTCTTATTAGGTGAACTTTCTCCTAGAACCGAAGATACTATTTTAGGTTTTGGCGAATTACTTTCGTCTTATATTATTGCGGAAGCGCTAAAACAAAAAGAAAAAAATAGTGGATATGCAGATAGTCGTGAACTAATCAAAACCAATGCTACTTTTGGAAAAGCAATTGTTGATTTTGAAACGACCAACAAATTGGTTGCTGATTTTTTTGCTGCTAACCAAAATCAAGTGGTAATACTACCTGGTTTTATTGCTTCTACTGCAGACAAAATACCAACCACTTTAGGACGTGGCGGATCGGATTATACTGCAGCCATCATTGCAGCCGCTTTGAATGCAACGGATTTAGAAATTTGGACTGACGTCAACGGAATGTTTACTGCCAATCCAAAAATTGTAAAACAAGCCCAACCTATTGCGACCATTTCGTATCAAGAGGCGATGGAATTATCGCATTTTGGTGCCAAAGTATTGTACCCGCCAACCATTCAACCGGTTTTGAGAAAGAACATTCCAATACTAATCAAAAATACGTTTGAACCAGAAGCAGTAGGAACCTATATTTCAAATGATGTGGTTTCGCAAACCAATCCTGTAAAAGGAATTAGTCATATTGATAACATTTCGCTATTGACTTTAGAAGGCCCAGGAATGGTGGGAGTTTCAGGTTCGTCAAAACGATTATTTGAAGTCTTATCGCATGAAAATATCAATGTTATTTTTATTACTCAAGCTTCTTCGGAACATTCTATTTGTATCGGAATATTAAATTCAGATGCTGAAACAGCTGAAATAGCCATCAACAAAGCTTTCGAAATTGAAATCGCTCAAAATAAAATCGAACCTTGTATTGTAGAGAACAACTTATGCATCATTGCATTGGTAGGCGAAAACATGAAAAACCACCAAGGTTTGAGCGGAAGAATGTTCAGTACTTTAGGAAAAAACAACGTAAACATTCGCGCTATTGCTCAAGGTGCTTCTGAAAGAAATATTTCGGCAGTAATCAATGAGCGTGATGTCAAAAAAGCATTAAACACATTACACGAAAACTTCTTTGAAGAAAACACCAAACAGTTGAACCTATTTGTAATGGGAGTTGGAAATGTTGGAGAGAAATTCATCGAGCAAATTCACCAACAGAAAAAATTCTTAAAAGAAAATCTTAAGATCAATGTAAGAGTTGTTGCCTTATCTAATTCTAGAAAAATGCACTTTGACGAAGACGGAATTTCTTTAAAAGAGTGGCAAACAGTTTTAAACAATGGAGAAACGGCGAACCAAGATCTTTTCATCGCTAAAGTAAAAGAATTGAATCTACGAAACAGCAT
>JAGNSF010000131.1 GCA_017988155.1 Flavobacterium sp.
CAAACAATACTAATTTTCGCTCCGGGAATTTTTAACAACGCTTTGGCACAAACTTCCAATGTCGCACCGGTGGTAATGACATCATCAATTAACAAAAAGTGTTGGTTATAATCACTTTCAGAGAATGCAACATCAAAAACAGAATCAATTCCTTCGGTTCTGCCCAAACGATTTTTTTGGGATTGCGTTTTGGAATACACTTGCCGAAATAAAATTGTATTATTTACTGGAATATGTAGTGATTTCGCTAATGCATTCCCAAACTCAGTTACTTGATTGTAACCTCTTTCACGTAACTTTTTAGGATGTAAAGGCACGGGAATAATAGCATCAACTGTTTGGAGCAACTGGTAATTTTTTAACTCATCAGCATACCATTCGCCTAAAACGGTGCCGATTTCCTCTTGGCCTCGGTATTTCAAACTATGAATCAATTCTTGTACAATCCCTTTTTTATGAAAATACAACAAAGCCGAAACCTGTTCAACAGGAATGCGACCGTAAAATTTCTTGAATGCTTCGTTTTGTGCGTTCAAATGGTGCTGAGTAAGTGGCATTTCGTGTCGGCATTTTGTACAAATCACGTTTTCATTGGCAATCAAAACGGTTTTGCAGCCCGCACAAACAGGCGGGAAAAATAAATGAATGAGGCTTTGAAACATAAGATTTGGGTTAGGAAACATAAAAATAAGAAAATCAGTGATTCAAACTTGAACTATTTCCTTTTTTTTAAGGACACTTTTTATATTTTTGCAGTATTATGGCAAAACAAGAAGATTTATTTAAGAATGTCGTTTCGCACGCAAAAGAGTACGGATTTATTTTTCCGTCAAGCGAAATATACGATGGATTGAGTGCAGTTTATGATTATGCACAAAACGGAGTAGAATTAAAGAAAAATATTCGCGAATATTGGTGGAAATCAATGGTGCAAATGAACGAGAATATCGTTGGTTTGGACGCGGCCATTTTGATGCATCCAACCACTTGGAAAGCATCAGGTCACGTTGACGCTTTTAACGATCCATTAATTGACAACAAAGATTCGAAAAGAAGATATAGAGCCGATGTTTTGATTGAAGATTATGCTGAAAAGCTAAACCAAAAAGCAATCAAAGAAATCGAAAAAGCACGGGTGCGTTTTGGAGATGCGTTTAACGAACAAGAGTTTGTAACCACCAATGCTCGTGTGATGGAATACAAAGCCAAAGAAAGAGAGATTCTAGAAAGAATGGCTCGTTCTTTGGGCAATGAAGATTTAGAAGACGTAAAAGCCTTAATCGAAGAATTAGAAATTGCTTGTCCAGAATCAGGTTCAAGAAATTGGACAGAAGTTCGTCAATTCAATTTGATGTTTGGAACCAAATTAGGTGCTTCAGCTGATTCGGCTATGGATTTGTATTTACGTCCAGAAACGGCGCAAGGAATTTTTGTTAACTTCTTGAACGTTCAAAAATCAGGTAGAATGAAGGTTCCTTTTGGAATTGCTCAAACAGGGAAAGCCTTTAGAAACGAAATTGTAGCGAGACAATTTATCTTCCGTATGCGTGAATTTGAACAAATGGAAATGCAATTTTTTGTACGTCCAGGCGAAGAAATGCAATGGTACGATCATTGGAAAGCGACCCGTTTGAAATGGCATTTGTCTTTAGGTTTAGGAAAAGAAAGATACCGTTTTCACGATCACGAAAAATTAGCACATTACGCTAATGCCGCTGCAGATATCGAATTTGATTTTCCTTTTGGATTCAAAGAATTAGAAGGAATTCACTCCCGTACTGATTTTGACTTGAAAGCACACGAACAATATTCAGGGAGAAAATTACAATATTTTGATGCCGAATTGAACCAAAATTATGTTCCGTATGTGGTAGAAACTTCAGTAGGATTGGATAGAATGTTCTTGGCTGTTTTTGCTACTTCATTGAAAGAAGAAACTTTGGAAGATGGTTCTACTCGTACTGTTTTAAGTTTGCCAGCAGTATTGGCGCCAACTAAAGCCGCTATTTTACCGTTGGTTAAAAAAGATGGATTGCCAGAAATTGCACATCAAATTATTGCCGATTTGAAATGGGATTTCAATGTAACCTATGACGAAAAAGATGCAGTCGGAAGACGTTATAGAAGACAAGATGCTTTGGGAACTCCTTTCTGTATTACTGTAGATCATCAAACTATCGAAGACCAAACTGTTACCATTCGTCATAGAGATAGTATGAAACAAGATCGCGTTAACATTGCCGACTTGAAAAACATAATCGAGAACGAAGTGTCGATGAAAAATTGGTTGATGAAAATGAACGACTAAAGTACGATTTCTGATAGCCGAAGTACGATATTAAAAAAGTCCCAAATTCAATTGAGTTTGGGACTTTTTGATTTACTTAATAATGAATAAATCGTATATCAAAAATCGTATATCGTAAATGTGATTATTCTGCAATAGGATTCCAGCCTCTAGCTTTCAATGCAATTTTAGTGTTTGCACGGGTAACTAAATGTATACCTTCGATTTCTTGAGTCATATGACCAATAATAGAGAAGTTCGGATTGCCTTTTATTTTGTCAAAATCCTCCATCGCAATCGTGAAAAGTAATTCATAATCTTCACCTCCATTAATAGCAACCGTTGTACTGTCGATATCAAATTCTTCACACACATTAATGAATTGAGGATCTAAAGGCAATTTGTCTTCGTATAAATTACATCCTACCTGAGATTGTTTACACAAATGTATAATTTCAGACGACAATCCATCAGAAATATCAATCATAGAAGTGGGTTTAATTTCCAAAGCGTGCAATAAAGTACGAACGTCTTTTCGAGCCTCAGGCTTTAATTGGCGTTCGATTAAATAGGTATACGCATCTAAATCAGGTTGCGAATTGGGGTTGACCAAAAATACTTGTTTCTCTCTTTCCAAAACTTGCAATCCCATATAAGCTGCACCAATATCGCCTGTCACTACTAATAAATCAGAGGATTTAGCACCATTTCTATAGGTTAATTCAGCTTCGTCAGCTTCGCCAATTGCAGTAATCGAAATAATCAAACCTTTTTGTGATGAGGTTGTGTCTCCGCCAATCACATCCACTTTGTATTCATTGGCAGCCAAGGTAATTCCTTCAAACAACTCTTCCAAGGCTTCTAGCGGAAAACGATTGGAAACCGCAATCGAAACCGTTATTTGTGTCGCTTTGGCATTCATCGCACAGATGTCTGATACATTCGAAACCACTGCTTTGTAACCCAAATGTTTCAAAGGCATATACGCTAAATCAAAATGGACTCCTTCAACTAACATATCCGTTGAAACGACTACTTTCTTGTCTTTAAAATCCAAAACTGCAGCATCATCTCCAATTCCTTTTATAGTAGACGCTTGTGTGATGGCAAAGTTTTTGGTCAAGTGATCAATCAATCCGAATTCGCCTAATTGCGAAATACTAGTGCGTTGTGGGTTTTTATCTTCAATCATAATGGAGTAGCAAAGTTTAAAGGTGCAAAGGTACAAAGTTTTTTAGGCTTTAATTAGCTGAATTGCAAAACAAAACCCAACAACTTTCGTTATTGGGTTTTAACTTTATGAATATCGTAAATTATTAATCATTCAATTTCAATACCGCCATAAAGGCTTCTTGTGGAATTTCAACATTTCCTACTTGACGCATACGTTTCTTTCCTTTTTTCTGTTTTTCAAGCAATTTACGCTTACGCGAAATATCACCTCCGTAACATTTAGCCGTAACGTCTTTACGCAAAGCTTTAATGGTTTCACGCGCAATGATTTTAGCTCCAATAGCTGCTTGAATTGGAATATCAAACTGCTGTCTCGGAATCAATTCACGCAATTTTTCGGTCATTTTTTTACCAATATGATACGCATTGTCTTCGTGAATTAATGCTGAAAGTGCATCCACAGTTTGAGCGTTCAAAAGCACGTCTAATTTTACTAATTTAGAAGTTCGCATTCCAATTGGAGAATAGTCAAACGATGCATATCCTTTAGAAACGGTTTTCAAACGGTCGTAGAAATCAAATACGATTTCAGCCAAAGGCATGTCAAAATTCAACTCCACACGTTCGGTAGTCAAATAGGTTTGATTGGTAATCAATCCGCGTTTTTCAATACACAAACTCATTACGTTTCCAACAAAATCAGCTTTAGTAATAATAGTCGCTTTGATATACGGTTCTTCTACTCGGTCTAATTTAGAAGGCTCAGGCAAGTCAGAAGGGTTATTCACAATAAGTGGCGTTTCAGGCTCTTTTTTGGTGTAAGCCAAATACGAAACGTTAGGTACCGTTGTAATTACAGTCATGTCAAACTCACGTTCCAAACGTTCTTGGATAATTTCCATGTGTAACATTCCTAAGAATCCGCAACGGAAACCAAATCCTAAAGCTGCCGAACTTTCAGCCACAAAAACCAACGACGCATCGTTCAATTGGAGTTTTTCCATTGACGAACGTAAGTCCTCGTAATCTTCAGTATCAACAGGATAAATTCCGGCGAAAACCATTGGTTTTACATCCTCAAACCCCGTAATCATATTTTGAGTTGGGTCTTTGGCATCGGTCAAAGTGTCCCCTACTTTTACTTCTTTTGCTTCTTTAATTCCTGAAATTAAGTAGCCAACATCTCCAGCTGAAATCACTTGTTTTGGAACTTGATTTAATTTTAGTGTACCAATTTCATCAGCAAAATATTCATTGCCAGTAGCCATGAATTTAATTTTTTGCCCTTTCTTGATTTCCCCATTAATCACACGGAAAATAACTTCAATTCCGCGGAAAGGATTGTAAACGGAGTCAAAGATTAATGCCTGTAAAGGTTCGTCTTTGTTTCCTTTTGGCGCCGGAATTTTTTCGATAATGGCAGCTAAAATATTTTCGACACCAAAACCTGTTTTTCCCGAAGCATGAATAATATCTTCTAGTTTGCAACCTAATAAATCAATAATATCGTCGCTCACCTCTTCTGGGTTAGCGCTTGGTAAGTCTACTTTATTCAAAACTGGAATAATTTCCAAGTCGTTTTCCAAAGCCAAATACAAATTAGAAATAGTTTGCGCCTGAATACTTTGCGCTGCATCTACAATCAGTAAAGCACCTTCACAAGCCGCAATAGAACGAGAAACTTCATATGAAAAATCCACGTGTCCTGGAGTGTCAATCAAGTTCAAGATGTACTCTTGACCTTGGTAAGTATATTCCATCTGGATGGCGTGACTTTTAATGGTAATTCCACGTTCGCGTTCCAAGTCCATATTGTCCAACAATTGTGCTTTTTCTTCACGAGCCGTTACGGTTTGTGTCGCGCCAAGCAATCGGTCAGCAAGCGTACTTTTTCCGTGGTCAATATGGGCAATTATGCAAAAATTTCTAATGTGTTTCATTATTCAATTTCAATATCAAGTTCAAAATTCAAAAAGTAATTTGAGAAGGCTTTTAATCTGCAAATATAGAGTAAAAACTTTGTAAATTATCTCTTTTTTGTTCTTAAGGAATTTTGAAAATTGGAGCAGTTATCTGATAGTAGAAA
>JAGNSF010000132.1 GCA_017988155.1 Flavobacterium sp.
ACGTTCCGTATTGATTTCTGAACCCCAAAAACGAGTTGTCCCTTTATCTGTTCTTGGATTAAAATGCAACTGGCCGGTTTGTTTTTTATCATTCATATATTTGAAATTGATAAAACTTACCCAGCCTTTTTCAGCATCATAATACTGATACCGATTCAATATATTGATTTGTTTTGCCAAGGGATTATCCATAAAACCATCGCCGTTTTTATCCATTTTGGCGGTACGCGTGTTCCCGTGCAAGAATAAACTACTACTCCACTTATTGGAAAGCTGGGTGTTGAAATGTGTATTCAATTCAAACCGTGAATCGGTTGAACCATAAGCATTAAAAAAAAATGGAATGTCATTTATTGGCTTGATCAATTCGGTATTAATTTGACCTGAAATACTTTCGTAGCCGTTCACTACACTCCCCGCTCCTTTGGTGATTTGAATACTTTCAATCCATGTTCCGGGTGTAAATGACAGACCATAGGCTTGGGAAGCACCCCGAACGGAAGGAATATTTTCTTCGGCAATTAGTAAATACGGACTAGTCAATCCTAGCATTTTAATTTGCTTAGTTCCTGTTAACGCATCCGAGAAATTCACATCAATTGACGGATTGGTCTCAAAGCTTTCCGCCAAGTTACAACAGGCGGCTTTTAGCAATTCCTTACTAGTAACCAAAGTGGTATTACCAGTAACTGTAAACGACTTTTGAAGTCCTTTACGTTTTTTGACAATTTTTACTTCCTCTAACTTTTGCTGTGCAAAAAATGGAATGGCAAATAAAAAAAGTACAAAAAACAAGAATGATTTTTGCATATAAAAATATTTTAATGTTTATAAAAACTTCAAGTCTTTGTTAGACTCGACTATTAAAACATTAAAATCAGGCGTAAAAAATATAGCGTTGGTACAACTTAAATAGTGGTGGCGCATGAGCATCACAAAAGTAGGATGTAATAGATTTGGTAAAAAAAGTAGTGGGTAAAGCAACTATTGTTATTTTATTTTTAGGGATAATACAAGCGACATAAGGCTCAAAAGAAAATGCCTTTAGTATTGCGTGATCCGATTTTTTTTCAATTTTAACTTTCTTGTTTTTACAGCAACTGTCTTTTTGGAGTGCTTTTGGAGCACAGCAACTTTTCTTTTGATGACTGGAATTTGAGATAGTTTGGATAGAAACTGATGCTAATTTTTCCCCACAATAATGCATTGTAAAAGCCCATCCAACATTGGAAACCAATATCATAAGAGCTAAAAATAAACCAATGCCTTTTTTACAATTCATAGCGCAAATTTACACAACAATCCAACTAGTTGAATTAAATTCATGTTAAATGTAGTATTTACTAAAATCCATTACTTCATTTATAATAAATTAATACTTTTGTTTAAAATCAATACCGATGACTTTTCAAGAATTACAACCTAAAGTTTCAGCTATAATTGCTGATAACCTGCCTTCAAGAGACGAAAAATTGCAATCTATTTGTCAATTACTAAACCAAAACGTATCCCATTATAATTGGGTGGGTTTTTACTTTGCCAATCACGAAGACAAAACCTTACATCTCGGCCCTTATGTTGGCGCTCCCACTGACCACACCGTAATTCCTTTTGGAAAAGGAATTTGCGGACAAGTAGCTGAATCGAATGCAAATTTTGTTGTTCCAGATGTTGCCGCCCAAGACAACTATATTGCGTGTAGCTTTACGGTTAAATCTGAAATTGTGGTGCCTTTATTCGTTAACGGAATTAATATTGGCCAAATTGACATCGATAGCCATGTTTTAGATCCTTTTACTATTGAAGATGAACGTTTTTTAGAATTTGTAAATTCGGAAATAGCTGCCTTGTATTAATTAAATTTATTGTACCCATGAAATCCCAAATCAGCCTTTTTCTAGTTTTCTTATCTTCATTTATTAGCTTTAGCCAAATAGGCCCAAATGACGATGCCGTTTTTATTGACTCTTTAAATAATATAGGAACTGAAAAAAATTTCAAGTTCATTAGAGTTGTAAAAGACTATACCGAAGAAAAAGAACTTTACGATGTATCTTTTTACAGTCGATCAGGAAAAATTGAAAGACGCGCTACAACTACTAACAAGTATTTTATGGCTTTTGAAGGTCCTTGTGTTTATTACTATGAAAACGGTAACCGAAAAAAAATGGAAACCTATTCCGATAAAAAAATAAACGGAAAACAATATGAGTGGTACGAAAATGGCTCGATCAAATCAGAAAGCGAAGTGTTATTTGATAAAAAAACAAACAATTCAACTACCAAAATTATTCATTATTGGAATACCAACAATGAACAAAAAGTAATTGATGGAGAAGGTGAATATGAGGAAATTGAAGTTGTACCAAATTCAAACATTGGTGAATTCACAGTCAAATCTAATGGAAAAATAAAAAATTATAGTAAAGACGGGATATGGACAGGTGAATCAGAAAATCCTAAATACCGTTATATTGAGCAATTTGAAAATGGAAAATTAATATCCGGAAAACGAATTGATTCTTTAGGTGTAGAAACCTCATACAATGAAGTATTTCAACGCCCCAAACCTAAAAAAGGTATGGATGATTTTTATCGTTTCGTTGCTAGAAATTTTAACACTCCTACTGTTCAGGGTTTAAAGGGAGTAATACTAGCTACTTTTATTATTGAAAAAGATGGCAAACCAGCTGATATTAAAATAATACGAGACATTGGTTATGGAACTGGTGCAGAAGCTATAAGAGTGATTAGAAAATTTGACCAATGGTTTCCAGGACTTTTCAAAGGAGAACCTGTTCGAGTAATGTATTCGCTACCTATTACCATCCAATCCAATTATTGATTTAAAAACAAAATTCATTTATTTTGAATGTTTCAATATTTTGTATTACTTTTGCATCCGTTATATAATAGCTGTATAACATACATAAAAATCATTTAACACAATATTGGAATGTATTTAACTAAAGAAATTAAAGAAGAAATCTTCGCTAAACACGGAGGAAAAGCAGAAAACACTGGTTCTGCAGAAGGTCAAATCGCTTTATTCACACACAGAATTAGCCATTTAACGGAGCACTTGAAAAAAAATCGTCACGATTATAACACAGAGCGTTCACTAGTATTATTAGTAGGTAAAAGAAGAGCTTTGTTGGATTACTTGAAGAAAAAAGAAATCAACAGATATCGTGAGATTATCAAAGTATTGGGTATTAGAAAATAATCAATATAAAAAAGAGGTGCGAAAGTGCCTCTTTTTATTTTTACAAACAACAAAAAAAGTTTGGTTTTTCATTGGGATTATAAACAACTACACACAACAACACAACTAGTTCCAAGGTTTTAATCAATTATTAAAAAAGTTTATGATTCCACAATTATTTGTAGAAAGTATCGATTTAGGTGATGGCAGAAACATCACAATCGAGACAGGTCGTTTAGCCAAACAAGCGGATGGATCTGTAGTAGTAAGAATTGGAAAAACTGTGATTTTAGGTACAGTTGTTTCTTCAAGAAAAGCAAGCCCAGGCATTGACTTTTTACCATTAACGGTAGATTACCGTGAAAAATTTGCAGCAGCAGGTCGTTTTCCTGGTGGTTTCTTCAAAAGAGAAGCACGTCCAAGTGATAGCGAAGTATTGACGATGCGTTTAGTGGATCGTGTATTGCGTCCGCTTTTCCCATCTGATTACCATGCTGAAGTACAAGTTATGATTCAGTTAATGTCTCATGACGAAGATGTTATGCCAGATGCTTTAGCAGGATTAGCTGCTTCAGCTGCATTAGCATTGTCTGACATTCCTTTTGAAACTTTAATTTCTGAAGCTAGAGTTGGAAGAATTGATGGTAAATTCATCATCAACCCATCTCGTGCGCAATTAGAATTATCAGACATTGATATGATGATTGGTGCTTCTAAAGATTCTATCGCGATGGTAGAAGGAGAAATGAAAGAAATTTCAGAAAAAGAAATGGTAGAAGCCATTAAATTTGCTCACGAACATATCAAAGTACAAATTGATGCTCAAGAAAGATTGGCACAAGCATTTGGAAAAAAAGAAGTTCGTACCTACGAAACTGAAAAAAATGACGACGCTATTTACACTAAAGTAAGAGCTGCCGCTTATGATAAAATTTATGCAATTGCAAGTAAAGGTTCGGCTAAACACGAACGTTCAGCTGCATTTGACGCTGTAAAAGAAGAAGTTAAAGCGTTGTTTACTGAAGAAGAATTAGCAGAAAACGGAGATTTAGTTTCTAAATACTTCTACAAAACTAATAAAGAAGCAGTTCGTAATGTAACTTTAGATTTAGGAACTCGTTTGGACGGTAGAAAAACTACTGAAATTCGTCCTATTTGGAGTGAAGTAAATTACTTACCATCTGTTCACGGATCAGCATTGTTTACACGTGGAGAAACTCAAGCTTTGGCAACAGCTACTTTAGGAACATCTAGAGAAGCCAACCAAATTGATTCGCCATCTGAACAAGGAGAAGAAAAATTCTATTTACACTATAATTTCCCACCCTTTTCTACAGGAGAAGCGCGTCCATTGAGAGGAACTTCAAGAAGAGAAGTTGGTCACGGAAACTTGGCACAACGTGCATTGAAAAACATGATTCCTGCTGATTGTCCTTACACCATTCGTGTAGTTTCTGAAGTATTAGAATCGAATGGTTCATCTTCAATGGCTACTGTTTGTGCTGGAACATTATCATTAATGGATGCAGGTATTCAAATGATTCGTCCTGTTTCTGGAATTGCAATGGGATTGATTACTGATGGAGAACGTTTTGCAGTGTTATCTGATATTTTAGGTGATGAAGATCATTTAGGAGATATGGATTTCAAAGTAACTGGAACTTCTGAAGGAATTACAGCTTGTCAAATGGATATCAAAATTGACGGATTGAAATACGAAATCATGGAGCAAGCCTTGGCTCAAGCTCGTGATGGACGTTTGCATATCTTAGGTAAAATTTTGGAAACACTAGACAAACCTAATAATGACGTAAAAGTTCATGCGCCAAAAATTATCATGCGTACAATTCCTGGCAACTTCATTGGTGCCTTAATTGGACCTGGTGGAAAAGTAATTCAAGAATTACAAAAAGCTACAGGTTGTACTATCGTGATCAACGAAGTGGACGAACAAGGTGTAGTTGAAATCTTAGGTACAGATCCAGACGGAATTGCTGCAGTATTGGCTAAAATTGATTCTATCATTTTCAAACCTGAAGTGGGTGAAGCATACGAAGTAAAAGTAATTAAAATGTTAGATTTTGGTGCTGTTGTAGAATATACAGCTGCTCCAGGAAACGAAGTTTTATTACACGTATCTGAATTGGCTTGGGAACGTACTGAAAATGTTTCTGATGTAGTGAATATGGGCGATGTATTCCAAGTGAAATACCTTGGTCTTGACCCTAAAACTAGAAAAGAAAAAGTGTCAAGAAAAGCGCTTTTACCAAGACCTCCACGTGAGGAGAAAAAAGAGTAATCCAATCTTAGTTTACTAAAGGTTTATTGATAGA
>JAGNSF010000008.1:0-11428 GCA_017988155.1 Flavobacterium sp.
TATTCTCAATGTCCAAATTGAGTAAGACGTATTCAAGCAGTAACAAACAAGTATTAAAAGATATTTATTTAAGTTTCTTTTATGGAGCTAAAATTGGTATTCTAGGATTGAATGGTTCTGGAAAATCGTCTCTATTGAAAATTATTGCTGGAGTTGACAAAAACTACCAAGGTGATGTTGTTTTTGCTCCAGGTTACACTGTTGGTTATTTAGAACAAGAGCCACAACTAGACGATTCAAAAACAGTTTTGGAAATTGTTCAAGAAGGTGTTGCAGAAACAATGGCAGTTTTAGAAGAATACAATCAAATTAACGATTTATTTGGTCTTCCAGAATATTATGAGGATCAAGATAAAATGGATAAGTTGATGGATCGTCAAGCAGCTTTACAAGACAAGATAGATGCGTTAGGCGCTTGGGAAATCGATACTAAATTAGAAATTGCTATGGATGCGTTACGTACTCCAGAAGGCGATACTCCAATTAAGAATTTATCAGGTGGAGAACGTCGTCGTGTGGCTTTATGTCGTTTGTTATTACAACAACCCGATGTATTGCTTTTGGATGAGCCAACGAATCACTTGGATGCTGAAAGTGTACTTTGGTTAGAACAACACTTAGCGCAGTATGCAGGAACGGTAATTGCAGTAACGCACGACCGTTATTTCTTGGATAATGTTGCAGGATGGATTTTGGAATTGGATAGAGGAGAAGGCATTCCTTGGAAAGGAAATTATTCGTCTTGGTTAGACCAAAAATCAAACCGTATGGCATTAGAAGAAAAAGTGGCGTCTAAACGTAGAAAAACCTTAGAGCGTGAGTTGGATTGGGTTCGCCAAGGAGCCAAAGGTCGTCAAACCAAACAAAAAGCACGTTTGCAGAACTACGATAAATTATTGAATGAAGATCAAAAACAACTGGATGAAAATCTAGAAATTTATATTCCAAATGGACCTCGTTTAGGAACCAATGTAATTGAAGCTAAAAATGTTGCGAAAGCCTTTGGTGACAAATTATTGTATGATAATTTAAACTTTACTTTGCCACAAGCAGGAATTGTTGGTATTATTGGGCCAAATGGTGCTGGTAAATCGACTATTTTCCGAATGATTATGGGGGAAGAGCAACCTGATGGTGGTCAATTTTCTATAGGAGAAACGGTTAAAATTGCCTACGTTGACCAGTCTCATTCTAATATTAATCCTGAAAAATCAATTTGGGAAAACTTTGCTGATGGACAGGAATTAGTTATGATGGGCGGAAAGCAAGTGAATTCAAGAGCGTATTTATCTCGTTTTAATTTTGGCGGAAGCGATCAAAACAAAAAAGTATCGATGCTTTCTGGTGGTGAAAGAAACCGTTTGCACTTAGCCATGACTTTAAAAGAAGAAGGAAACGTTTTGTTACTGGATGAGCCAACGAATGACTTGGATGTAAATACATTGCGTGCTTTAGAAGAAGGATTAGAAAATTTTGCAGGTTGTGCTGTAGTAATTTCTCACGACAGATGGTTCTTGGATAGAATTTGTACTCACATCTTAGCTTTTGAAGGAGATTCAGAAGTATATTTCTTTGAAGGAAGTTTCTCTGATTACGAAGAAAACAAAAAGAAACGTTTAGGTGGTGATTTAACTCCAAAACGATTGAAATACAGAAAATTAATTAGAAATTAATTTAATACAAAAAGAGGATATCATTTGATATCCTCTTTTTTTATCTTCTTATTTCTTCTTACCAGAATTCATCATTATTAGCACGGCACCAACTAAAGCTAGTATGACCAAACCAAAAACAACTATCATAATAAAGGAGCCGTTTGCCCAAGAATACAATGGTAAATTTCTCATAATTAAGATTTTTAAGATGAATCAAATGTAATTCATGCCAACTTCTTATTTTATGACATTTGTCATATAAGCCAATTTATCATAAAAATTTTGATTGTAAATCTTTTGATGGAACTAAACAACTTTCTTTTTTGCCCCACCATCTGTAGCGATTTTTAGCTATAAAATCATAGACTGCATTGGTAATAGTATTTGGAAGTAGTTTGAAAATTAGTAAACAATAATAAATTCCACCGATACTTTTTACAATTTCAAAAACAGCTTGCGATTTATAAAAAAACACTTTTTCTGATTCGTATAAGATAACACTATCTATTAGTTGAAATTCAATCGGGAGTTTTTGAAGTAGTTTGCGTCCCAAATCCGATTGTAACGAAACAAACCTAAAAACATCTTTGGTATCTCTTTTAATAATGAATTGTACCGTGCCATCACATAAATTGCAAAGTCCGTCAAACAAAATGATTTTTTTATGTTGAGGAAGGTTTTGCATAGTTTTGAATCTTTATTTAGGCATTTCTGCTATAGCTTCAAGTTTTTCTGTTAATTCAATTATTTCTAAAATATATTGCTGATTTTTATCACTAAACATTTTAACATCTGAAACTTTAATTGCAGTTCCAGACATACAAACCATAAGCATATTAGTACTTCCTGCTCCAATTTCACTATAATCAATATCTGTTGAAATTAATGCATTACCGCCCATTTTCACACATTGTATCCTTAAATCTGATTTGCAAAGATTAGTAGCATTCAATATCTTTTTATTTGTCGTATTTGATGCTCCACCAAAAAAATCATTAAATGAACGTGATAATTCTGTAGCAAAACCTGTACCTGATGTTGTTTGAGCAGTTATCATGTCAATAGCTTCATATTTCCAATCATTTGGTGCAGGGGAAGATAAAACAGGAATAAAATGTATTATTTGTTTAAGGCGATTTTCTATATCATTTTTTTGTTTTTCGAATTCTTTTGCAATTTGATTGATGTAAGGAATTGAACAAACATTACAATAAGCATCATTATTTAGATTAAGATGTTTATTGATAAATTCGGCTTTTGTTGTTGGAATTAAGTTTACTGTACTAAAAAATCCTGTAAGCGCTTTTCCACAGCTGGGGCATTTGTCGAGACTCATAATTGTAGTTTTTAAGTTTAAGCATATTAGCTTAGTTATTAATTTGGGATTTAATTATAAAACTAATTTAATAAATTTTTTTTTAAGTCCGTAAAAAAATTATTTTTTCACAGCCTCTACCAATTCAAGTAATTCTAAACCAACTTTTGAAGTAAACAAACCGTAATTGACAGTAGCTTTATTTCGTTCAATAGCATCGATGCTTCCTACTGCTTTTCCGTCAAACATTCTAACACGATCTCCCACTTTAAGAATTGGACGTGGTTTTTCAATTACTACTTTGACTTTTTTGGCTTTTTTCTCGGCACGAATTTCTTCTACCTGAACTGCTACTTCTTTAATAACTTCTTTCTTCTTTTCGGCAATTACTTTCGTTTCTTTTGCAGATGCTTTTTTACGCTTGGAATTTTCAATTTCAACAATTTTTAAAAATTCGCCAATAAGGTCTTTTTTGTTTTTATTATTGTAATACTTCTCAGCTATGTCTTCAATTTTTTGACCAATATAAATCGTCTTTTGATTGCTATCATACAATTCCTGATAACTCTCTAATTTCTGCTTGATTTTGACATTGATAGTTTCCATTTTTTTACTTTCTTCACGTGCTTTGGTTTCCTCTTCTTTAAGCGTTAATGAAGTCTTTTCTAATTTGGAGCGTTCTTTTTGAAGCGTGGCTATGGTTTTGTCAAAACGTACTTTGCCCACTTCAATTTTCTTTTTAGCACGGTTAATTAAGCCGTAAGGAATACCATTTTTTTGAGCCACCTCAAAAGTAAATGAACTACCGGCTTGACCTAATACTAATTTGTACATCGGTTCTAATGATTTTTCATCAAAAAGCATGTTGGCATTGGTAGCAAAAGGCAATTCGTTAGCCAGAATCTTTAAATTCGAATAGTGCGTTGTAATGATTCCGAAAGCCTCACGATGGTAGAATTCTTCTAAGAAAATTTCTGCCAACGCACCTCCTAATTCGGGATCAGAGCCCGTTCCAAATTCATCGATTAAAAACATCGTTTTCTTGTTGCACTTTTTCAAGAAATAATTCATATTCTTTAAGCGATAGCTATACGTACTCAAATGATTTTCTATCGATTGGTTGTCGCCAATGTCAGTCAGAATTCTATCAAATAAAAATGTTTCACTGCGCTCGTGAACGGGAATCAACATTCCGGATTGTAACATTAATTGCAATAAACCAACCGTTTTTAAGGAAATGGTTTTTCCACCCGCATTCGGTCCCGAAATAACAATAATTCTATTTTCTTGTTCTAATTCGATGGTTTGTGGATAGGTAATTTCGTTTTTCTCTTTGTTGGATAAAAATAAAATAGGATGGAAGGCATCTCTAAAAAACAAACGTCGTTCTTCTGTAATGGTTGGTAAAATAGCATTGATTTTGTTAGCATATTTTGCTTTGGCAGCAATGACATCAACATCGCTTAAAAAGTTTTGGTACTCAATCAACAAATCTAAAAACGGACGAATTCTATTCGATAATTGTTTTAAAATTCGGTTGATTTCTTCCTTTTCTTCGTATTCTAGATTACTTAATTCACGAGAATATTTTAAGGTAGTTTCGGGTTCGATATAAGCAATACTTCCCGTTTTGGAACTCCCTAAAATCGATCCCTTGACTTTACGACGATACATCGCTAAAACAGCCAAAACACGACGATTTTGAACAAAACTTTCTCTAATGTCATCCAAATATCCTAGTGAATTGTATTGCGTTAAAGCCACTCCAAAACTTTGATTGACTTTGCCTCGAACCACATTCATATCACGTCGGATATTCAATAAATCAGGTGAAGCATTATCTTTGATTTCACCATATTTATCAACTACTTCATCCACCATTGTGATGATGTCTTTCGTCAATTCTACTTTAGAAGCTCTATTGTTTAAGTTGGGATAATAATCATGGAATTTTCTCAAAAAATTCAATAAGAAATTAACGGTACTGGATAAGTTGGCAATTTTTCTAAAACTTCCGACTTCCAAAAAGCTATCCTCAATAGCTAAAAATTTAATTTCGTGAGTTATGGCATCAAATCCATGATTGGGAATAGCATTGTTGTTTTGAAAAGACGATACGTATTCCGAAGTCTGCAACAAAGCTTCCATCAAGTTTTCCTTGTCTTTGAAAGGCGTAATTTCAAGTGCTTTTTGTTTTCCAATATCGGTATTACAAATAGCAGACAACGTTTCTAAAACTGTTGGGAATTGTAAATCTTGTAATGTCTTTTCGGTGATGGATATCATTTATAATACTATTGGAAAGAAGCAAAGTTACAAAGATTAAGAGGAGTTTCTTGAAGAAAAAGTATAATTTTACACCTAACAGATTTCAGATAGACATTTATATTTATGCAACTCGAATTGAAACAAGAATGGCGCGCTATTTTAGCAGAAGAAATTCAGAAACCCTATTTTAGTGAGTTACTCGAAATGGTAGATTTGGAGTATCAAAATTATACCTGTTACCCGCCTAAAGAATTGATTTTTTCAGCTTTTGACCATTCTAGTTTTTCGGATACCAAAGTGGTAATTATTGGTCAAGACCCCTACCACGGAAAAGGTGAAGCTAATGGATTATGTTTTTCGGTAAACGAAGGGGTGAAAATCCCACCTTCGTTACGAAATATTTACAGAGAGTTAGTAGATGATTTGGACAGTATTTTTATTCCTTCTTCAGGAAATTTAGAGTCGTGGGCTAATCAAGGTGTTTTATTATTAAATGCTGGATTAACCGTTAGGGAAGATTTGCCTAATAGTCATAAACATTTAAAATGGGGGGAATTTACAGATGCGGTAATTCAAAAAATATCCGACGAAAAAGAACAGGTGGTTTTTCTGCTTTGGGGTAGTTTTGCTCAGAAAAAAGGAGTTAAGATTGACAGCGAAAAGCATTTGGTTTTAGAATGCGGACATCCATCACCATTAAGTGCAAATCAAGGAAAATGGTTCGGAAATAAGCATTTCAGTAAAACGAATGCTTATTTAGAATCTAGAGGTTTACAACCAATTAATTGGCTAAATCTATAGTTATTTTTTAACGATATCCTCTAAAACTGCTTTGTCTGAATAATTGGTTATGGTAAGCGTAATTTCTTGATTTTTTACTGTTTTGCCTTCGATTATGTATTTTTTTCCATTACCAACAGCAATGTTACTTTGATCAAAATCAACATCTCCAAATTCTAATGTATTTCTAATATCGCTTGTATCTATCCAAGGTTGAGCTAAAATTTGGGTAGCTTTTGGAGAATAATTAAAGGGTTTGTTTCTTAAATCATTCAAAACACGGGCATTTGGAAAATAGTTACAACGAGTATCTTTTCCGCTGAACACCATTGAAACAAAGAATAGACCCATAATAAGTCCTACAAAATAATACGCAAAACGTTGAAAGAATTTCATATCCTAATTTTTTGGCAAAGGTAAAGGAAAGTTAATTTAAAAAACAATTAAATTGATATCACTATTAGTTAATCCAAACCAATCACCAATTGCTTTGTTAGTCAGGATTCCATGATACATATAGACTCCATTTTTTAAACCTTTGTTACAACGAATTGCACTTTCGATCCCGCCATCTTCTGCAATTTGCATCAAATAAGGTGTAATGATATTACTAATTGAAAGAGAAGCTGTTTTTGAATAGCGTGACGGTATGTTAGGCACACAATAATGCACAACATTGTTTTTGATAAAAGTAGGTTTTTCGTGAGTAGTCACTTCCGAAGTTTCAAAACAACCACCTGTATCAATACTAACATCAACAATCACGGCTCCTTTTTTCATATGTTCGACCATCGTTTCCGTTACAACAATTGGACAACGTTCTATACCGCGCATAGCGCCAATAGCAACATCACAACGTCTCAATGCTTTTAATAATGATTTAGGTTGAATAGTAGAAGTAAAAATGCGTTGGTTTAAATTGTTTTGCAAACGGCGTAATTTGGTAATTGAATTATCAAAAACTTTCACACTTGCTCCAATGCCTATGGCAGTTTTAGCAGCGAATTCGCCCACAGTCCCAGCACCCAATATAACTACATCAGTAGGAGGAACACCAGTAATATTTCCAAATAGCAATCCTTTTCCAAATTGATTCGCAATCATTAATTCTGATGCAATTAATATTGATGCTGTACCTGCAATTTCGCTTAACGATTTGACAGCAGGGTAGGTACCATCTTCATCTTTGATGTATTCAAACGCTAAAGCCGTTATTTTTTTCTTTGTTAAAGCTTCAAAATAGTCTTTTTTTTGTGTTTTAATTTGAATGGCTGAAATGATAATTGCGTTTTGATTCATCATTTCAATCTCTGATAGGCTAGCCGGTTCGACTTTTAGTATCATCGGGCAACCAAATACTCTTTTAGGATCTTGAGTTACTTCGGCTCCAGCATCAGAATATTCCTTGTCAGAATAACTTGAACTATCACCAGCACCGGATTCAACCATTACTCGATGTCCTTGACTAGTTAACGAATTCACAGCATCAGGAGTCAAACAAATGCGGCGTTCTTGATGACTGGTTTCTTTTGGGATACCAATAAAAAGTTCACTTCTATGTTTTGCTATTTCAAGCGTTTCCTCTTGAGGTAATAACTGTTCTTTGGTAAATGGAGATAATGACATGTTGTATTCAAATTAAGAGGTTCAATTTACGTATTTTTTTATACCTAATACATTAATTATTAAATAGTCAGTTTTAGATTTCGCTTTCCATCAGGACGTAATTCAATAGTTACAACCGAATGCTCTTCAGGAATCAGATTTGGAATTTTTTCTGCCCATTCAATAAAGCACCAATTTCCGGAATAAAAATAATCATCAGCTCCCATGTCCAAGGCTTCCATTTCAGTTTTTAATCTATAGAAATCAAAATGATAAACTATTTGATTAGTAGTTGTTTCGTATTCATTAACTAAAGAAAAAGTGGGACTACTTGTAGCTGAATTTACACCTAGAGTTTTACACAATTGCTTAATTAAAGTAGTTTTTCCAACTCCCATTTCTCCATTAAAAAGAATCACTTTTTCAGGATGTTGAGCAATGATTTGTTTAGCTACCGATTCAATTTCGTCTATTGTAAATACTATTTCCATTTAACGTGGATTAAAAACCAAAAACGGGACAATCATTTCTTCTAATGAAATACCCCCATGTTGGTAGGTGTTTTTATAATAACTAACATAATGATTAAAATTATTGGCGTATGCCAAAAACAAATCATTTTTTGCAAAAATATAAGAACTACTCATATTGATACTAGGTAATCCGATTTTTTTAGGATCTTTTACCGCATAGACCTCTCTGTTCTCATAAGATAAACTCTTGCCTGTTTTGTAACGTAAATTCAAACTCGTGTTTTTATCACCCACAACTTTTGATGGGTTTTTGACATTAATTGTTCCGTGATCAGTTGTAATAATCAACTTGAATCCCATTTTTTGAGCTTGTTGAATCATACCTAAAAGCGGTGAGTTTTTAAACCAGCTTAGGGTGAGAGAACGGTATGCTTTATCGTCAGGTGCTAACTCTTTAATAACCTCCATTTCGGTTTTAGCATGCGATAACATGTCAACAAAATTATAAACTATCGTAACCAAATCATTATTTTTCAATGACTTGAAATTGTCTACTAATTTTCGCCCACTTGCTAGATTAGTAATTTTGAAATAATCTTGCTTGATATTTAATCCAAGGCGCTTTAATTGAGCTGTTAAGAATTCGGCTTCGAAAAGGTTTTTACCCCCTTCATCAATATCATTTTTCCAATACTCAGGAAATTGCTTTTCCATTTCTACAGGCAATAAGCCCGAAAAAATTGCATTACGAGCATATTGTGTAGCAGTAGGTAAGATGGCGTAATAAGGCACTTCTTTCTCTAATTTATAATAATTGCTAACAACGTTTTCCAACACATCCCACTGGTCATACCTTAAATTATCAATAACAATAAATAGTACTGGTTTGTCTTTTTTTGTAATCTCAGGAACTACTAATTCTTTAAACAAAGTATGGGATAAAACTGGTCGGTGAACTTTGGGTTCAAACCAATTTTCGTAATTGCGTTCAATAAATTTTCCAAATTGAGAATTGGCTTCTGTTTTTTGAGATTCTAAAATAGAACTCATTCCAGCGTCATTAATGTTCTCGAGTTGTAGTTCCCAAAAAATCAATTTTTTATACAACTCAATCCAATCTTCAAAGGAATTGACAGATGCCATTTCGAGTGTAATTTTTCTAAATTCTTTTTGGTAATCTAAGGTTGTTTTTTGGGAGATTAAACGAGAATGGTCTAAGTTCTTCTTTAAGCTTAGTAAAATCTGATTAGGATTTACAGGTTTTATTAAATAATCAGATATTTTAGAACCAATTGCTTCCTCCATTATGTATTCTTCTTCGCTTTTGGTAATCATAATCATTGGAACGGAAGACTTCTTTTCTTTCATTTCTGAAAGCGTTTCTAAACCACTCATACCTGGCATATTTTCATCCAAAAAGACAATATCAAAATTGTTATTTTCAAAAATACCAATAGCATCCAAGCCATTATTACAGGTAGTTACATTGTAATTTTTATTTTCTAAAAATAAAATATGAGGCTTTAATAGGTCAATTTCGTCATCAACCCACAGTATTTTTATTGTTTCTTCCATAATGTATAATCTCTTACTGAATGGCAATTTACAGTTTTTAAAACCTAGCTTTGCTAAAATAATTATAAATTTTATAATTCATAAATAAAAAAAATAATCAGCCTTTAATTTGCACGTCAAAGCGAAATCACTACTTTTATACTTTATCAAATTAACTAAAAAACTATGAAAACTAAAACTATTAAATACGCTGTATTAGTTACTGTATTTTCGGTAACGGCGTCTTTTGCACAACATGCTTTTGTTAACACGCCTCCTGAGGTTTCGCCAATGGCAATGAAACCAGAAATGACTGAAATATGGAATCCGGAAGTAAAAGTAATTACTCCAGCTAAGAAATTAGGAGATGCGCCTTCAGATGCTATTATTTTATTTGATGGTAAAAATATGAACCAATGGGTTAATAAGAAAGACAATTCTAAACCTGCTGGTTGGAAAATTGTTAATAACGATTATTTTGAGGTGGTTCCAGATTCTGGCGATATTCAAACCATAATGAAATTTGGAGACTGTCAATTACATATTGAGTGGAGCGCTCCAGATGAAGTTGTTGATGGTGGACAAATGAGAGGTAATAGTGGTGTTTTTTTTCAAAATCGTTATGAATTACAAGTGTTAGATTCATACAATAACAGAACCTATAATAATGGCCAAGCAGGTAGTATTTACAAAGATAATCCACCATTAGTAAATGTAATGAAAACTCCGCTAGAGTGGAATGTTTATGATGTTATTTATACAGCACCTCGTTTCAAAGCAAATGGATTAATTGATGCACCAGCTAGAATTACTGTTTTTCATAATGGAGTAGTGGTTCAAAATAATGCTACCATTAACGGATTAACTTTGTATATGGGATTGCATAATTATCCTGAATCTCATGGAGAAGATGTTATCTCACTTCAAGACCACGGTTGTAAAACCCAATTCAGAAATATCTGGTTGAGAAGATTATAAGATAAAAAAACGGAGAGCATTGCTCTCCGTTTTTTATTAAAGTTGATTACAATTCATAATTAGTACTTAGTTCATCATCGTTTTTTTGCGCACTAATTTCAGTTCCATTTTCTAATGCTATAATTAATTCTTGTTCCTTAGTAAGTGCCAAATTTTCATTGGAAGCACTCATTAAAGATTTAATTTTTTCTATTAAAGCGTGATCTTGAATTTGAGTAATCCAATTAATCAAATGTAACTTATCATTTTGCAATTTTTGGTTGTCCATAGTATTCCGAATTCATTGAAACATAATCTCATTTCTCTAACAAATTTAAGTAAAAAAGCGATTCAAAATTTAAATCAAAATTCCTTATATTTGTTGCCTTAAAGCACTAAATTGTGAGTCAAATCAACAAACTTAAAATATTCAATGATCCTATCTACGGATTCATTACAATACCAAACGCTTTAATCTACGATTTAATTCAGCATCCTTATTTTCAACGATTGCGACGTATATCTCAAATGGGATTATCTTATTTAGTCTATCCAGGCGCTAATCACACTCGTTTTCATCATGCATTAGGCTGTATGCATTTAATGCAAAAAGCAGTTGATGTCTTGCGATTTAAAGGCGTTCTTATTTCCGAGGAAGAAGAAAATGCATTATTTATTGCAATATTATTGCATGATATTGGTCATGGTCCATTTTCTCATGCTATGGAAAAAAGTATTGTAGAGGATGTGCATCATGAAGCGATTTCTTTATTGTTTATGAATCAATTGAACGAAGAGTTTAATGGTCAATTAAGTTTGGC
>JAGNSF010000008.1:11528-20713 GCA_017988155.1 Flavobacterium sp.
ATTCTAAAAAAAGACAGAACTATTGAGGATGTAGTAGAAGCATCTGACCAATTGAATTTGAAATCGTTATCAAAATTGGTTACTAAATATTACATTTGTTTTCCAAAACAACTAGCGTAAAAACGTGGTTGTAAAATCTATTTTTTATATTTTTGTCGGAATGAAAAAAACAGGGCAATCTTTATTCTATACTCAACTAACAATATTTGGTACAAATCAATCTATGACTTTTCCAAAATTAATCCTTTAAAATGAAGTTTACAGCAGAGCAAATAGCGGAAATTTTACAAGGAGAAATAGTAGGTAATCCTAATGTTGAAGTTTCTAGTTTATCAAAAATAGAAGAAGGTCAAGAAGGTTCTTTAACTTTTTTATCCAATCCAAAATACCAAAATTTCATATACACAACTCAAGCATCTGTTACTATTGTAAACAGTACATTTGTTCCTGATGCTTCTGTGTCAACAACTATGATTAAAGTTGCTGATGCATATGGTGCTTTTACCAAGTTATTAGAATTTTACAACCAAGTTAAATTAAATAAAACGGGGATTGAATCACTTTCGTTTATTGATGAAAGTGTTACATATGAATCGGATTTATATTTGGGAAATTTTGGATATGTTGGTAAAAATGTTGTGCTTGGTAAAAATGTAAAAATTTATCCCAACTCCTATGTTGGCGACAATACTGTTATTGGTGACAATGTGACCATTTTTGCGGGTGTTACAATTTATTCAGAAACCGTAATTGGAACTAATTGTACAATTCATTCAGGTTCTATTATTGGATCTGATGGATTTGGTTTTGCTCCAAATACGGATGGAACGTATACTAAAATTCCGCAAATTGGAAATGTAGTGATCGAGGACAATGTAGAAATAGGGGCTAATACAACTATTGATAGAGCAACAATGGGTTCTACTTTTATTCGTAAAGGAGTAAAGTTAGACAACCAAATCCAAGTGGGCCACAATGTTGAAATTGGTGATAACACTGTAATTGCAGCTCAAACAGGAATTGCTGGTTCAACAAAAATTGGTAAAAACGGTATGATAGGTGGGCAAGTTGGATTTGCAGGTCATATCACTGTAGGTGACAATGTTAGAATCAAAGCTAAATCAGGTATTTCTAAGAATGTTAAGGATGGAGAAGTTCTTCAAGGCCCAATGGCTTTTAATGATACTAATTATTCAAGATCCTATATTCATTTTAAGAATTTACCCAAGATTATATCTGAAATCGAAGAGTTAAAAAAAGAAATACTAAATCTAAAAAAGAATAACAATGGTTAAACAAAAAACCATCAAATCAGAAATTTCACTTACAGGCGTTGGTTTACATACCGGAAAAGAAGTGAAAATGACATTTAAACCTGCCCCAGCTAATAATGGATTTACATTTGTACGTGTAGATCTTGAAGGTCAACCTGTAATTGAAGCTGATGCAAATTACGTTGTCAATACTCAACGAGGTACTAATCTAGAAAAATTAGGAGTTCAAATTCAAACACCTGAGCATGTTTTAGCGGCTTTGACTGGATGTGATTTGGATAATGTTATTATTGAATTGAATGCGTCAGAGTTACCAATTATGGATGGTTCTTCGAAATATTTTGTTGAAGCAATTGAAAAAGCAGGAATTGAAGAGCAAGAAGCGAAACGTAATGTGTATGTAGTAAAAGAAGTTATTTCTTTTACAGACGAAGCAACTGGAAGTGAAATTTTAGTAATGCCAAGTGATAGTTATTGTATTACTACTATGGTTGATTTTGGTACTAAAATTTTAGGTACTCAAAATGCAACAATGAAATGTCTTTCCGAATTTAAAGAGGAAATTTCAGATTCAAGAACTTTTAGTTTCTTACATGAATTAGAAGCCTTATTAAACAATGGACTTATTAAAGGTGGTGATTTGAATAATGCTATTGTTTATGTTGATAAAGAAATATCCTCAGCTACAATGGAAAATCTAAAAAAGGCCTTTGGTAAAGACGAAATTACTGTGAAGCCAAATGGGATTTTAGACAACCTTACACTGCATTACCCTAATGAGGCTGCACGACATAAATTATTGGATGTTGTAGGTGATTTATCATTAATTGGAACTAGAATACAAGGTAAAGTAATTGCAAACAAACCTGGACATTATGTGAACACACAGTTTGCTAAAAAATTAGCCAAAATTATAAAAATAGAACAACGAAATTTTGTTCCTACTTATGATTTACATCAAGAACCATTGATGGATATTCATAAAATTATGGAAACCTTACCACATAGACCCCCATTTTTGTTGATTGATCGAATTATTGAAATGTCAGAGAATCATGTTGTAGGTATGAAAAATGTAACAATGAATGAGAATTTCTTTGTAGGACATTTTCCAGAGGCTCCTGTAATGCCGGGTGTTTTAATTGTTGAAGCTATGGCTCAAACAGGTGGTGTTTTGGTTTTAAGTACGGTTCCTGATCCAGAAAATTATTTGACTTATTTCATGAAAATGGATAATGTTAAATTCAAGCATAAAGTACTACCTGGTGATACCTTGATTTTTAAATGTGACCTGATTACTCCCATAAGAAGAGGTATTTGCCACATGCAAGCCAATGCGTATGCTAATGGAAAATTAGTAGCTGAAGCAGAATTAATGGCACAAATTGCTAAAAAATAATAGAATTTAGAAAATTCGCAGTAGTTTTACTCCCAATTTTCTATACAATACAAATTATAAATTATAATAGATGAATCAACCGTTAGCCTACGTTCATCCTGGTGCAAAAATCGCCAAAAATGTCGTAATAGAACCTTTTACAACAATTCATAACAATGTTGTTATTGGAGATGGAACCTGGATTGGTTCTAATGTAACTATTATGGAAGGTGCCAGAATTGGAAAAAATTGTAATATTTTCCCCGGAGCAGTTATATCTGCTGTACCACAAGATTTGAAATTTGGTGGTGAAGATTCATTAGCAATTATTGGTGATAATTGTACTATTAGAGAATGTGTAACCATTAACAGAGGTACTGTTGCTTCTGGACAAACCGTGATAGGTGATAATTGTTTAGTAATGGCTTATGCGCATATTGCACATGATTGTGTTGTTGGAAATAATGCTATTATTGTAAACGGTGTTGCTTTAGCAGGACATGTAATTGTTGGTAATCATGCCGTTATTGGAGGATTAGCAGCCGTTCATCAATTCATTCATATTGGAGATCACGCTATGATTTCTGGAGGTTCATTAGTAAGAAAAGACGTTCCGCCTTTTACAAAAGCAGCAAAAGAGCCTTTGTCGTATGTAGGTATCAATTCTATCGGATTAAGAAGAAGAGGATTTACAACAGAAAAAATTAGAGAAATTCAGGATATTTACCGTATTCTGTATCAAAAAAATTACAATACCACTCAAGCCATTGGAATCATTGAAGCAGAGATGGAGGCGACTCCAGAGCGTGATGAAATTTTAGATTTTATTCGAAATTCGTCTCGTGGTGTAATGAAGGGATACAGTGGCAATTATTAATAAAATAAGATAAATAGAAATAAATACAATTTAAAATGGCAAGTACATCAGATATTAGAAACGGATTATGTATTAAATACAATAATGATATTTATAAAATCATTGAATTTCTTCACGTTAAACCAGGAAAAGGTCCTGCTTTTGTTAGAACTAAATTAAAATCATTAACAAACGGAAAAGTATTGGATAACACTTTTTCTGCTGGACATAAAATTGAAGAAGTTCGTGTTGAAACACATACTTTTCAATACTTATATGCTGAAGGAGATGATTTCCATTTCATGAATACTGAGTCATTTGAACAAATTACATTAAACAAAAAGGTTTTGGATAATCCAGGGCTTTTGAAAGAAGGAACTAACGTAATGGTTCAGATTAACTCTGAAACTGAAGCACCTCTTTCTGTAGATATGCCAGCTTCTATTATTTTAGAAGTTACTTATGCTGAACCAGGTGTAAAAGGAAATACTGCAACTAATGCAACTAAATCAGCAACTGTTGAAACTGGAGCAACTGTAAATGTACCTTTATTTATTAATGAAGGAGATAAAATTAAAATTGATACAGCTTCAGGTTCTTATATGGAGCGTGTAAAAGAATAAATAAATTTATAATAAAGGTTGATAGTCTCTTGACTTTCAACCTTTATTTTTTTTACTACATTAGTATATGAAATTTTTTAAACCTCATACTTTACAAGAAATAGCTGACTTAATTCAATGTAATTTTGTTGGAGATGCTGAATTTTCTGTTTTGGGGATGAATGAAATACACGTAGTTGAACCCGGAGATATTGTTTTTGTTGATCATCCTAAGTATTATGACAAAGCGTTACAATCTAAAGCAACTATCATATTAATAAACAAAGAAGTAGATTGTCCAGATGGAAAAGCATTATTAATCTCTGATGATCCATTTAGAGATTTTAACACGTTGACAAAGCATTTTATGCCTTTTCAATCTTCGAATGTATCTATTGCAACTTCTGCAAAAATTGGTCACGGAACAATTATTCAACCCAATACTTTTGTGGGAAATAATGTAATTATTGGAAATAATTGCTTAATTCATTCCAATGTTGCTATTTATGATCATACTATAATTGGTGATAATGTGATTATTCATGCAGGCACAGTTATTGGTGGTGACGCATTTTATTACAAAAAACGTGCTGAAGGTTTTGATCAATTGCTTTCAGGTGGAAGAGTGGTTATCGAAAATAATGTTGGTATTGGTGCACTTTGTACTATTGACAAAGGAGTTACAGGAGATACAACGATTGGAGAAGGAAGTAAATTAGATAATCAAGTACATGTTGGACACGATACCGTAATTGGTAAAAAGTGTTTAATAGCTTCTCAAACAGGAATTGCTGGATGTGTTGTTATTGAAGATGAAGTTACCCTTTGGGGACAAGTTGGTACTACAAGTGGAATAACTATTGGTGCTAAAGCAGTGGTAATGGGACAAACCGGAGTAACCAAATCTATTGAAGGTGGGAAATCGTATTTTGGAACTCCAATAGAAGAATCTAGAGAAAAATTGAAGCAGTTAGCCAATATCAAAAAAATACCGGAAATCTTAAATAAATTGAAATAATGTCTGCGAAAAAATTAGTTCAAAGTTTTTACAAATCAGATGCATTAATTGATGCCGAAGTCATGAAAGATTTCCTGCATCCTGAAATTATTTTAGATTGGAATAGTAGCAAAGGATTTGTACAGATGAATTTCGATTCAATTGTGAACTTAGCAGCTGAGTTAAGTAAAGCGTATGTTCGTTCTAAAGTTAGAATTAGTCATATTCTTGCTGAAAACGACTTAGTTTCTGTTCGCTATTCGCATTACGTTAAGACTGTTGAAAATCCAAGAGAAGAAATGTTTTTAGCAAATTTTATAGTAATTTGGCAACTAAAGGATGATAAATTGTATCGAGGCTATCAAATGAGTCAAATTTCTTAATTTATTTTCAAGATAAAAGTTCAAAAATAATTTCAAAATCGTATTTTTGCGTATCATTTTTAAAATCACATAAATAATATATCATGAGTGTTTTAGTTAATAAAAATTCCAAAATAATTGTTCAAGGATTTACTGGAAGTGAAGGTACTTTCCATGCTTCTCAAATGATTGAATACGGAACAAATGTTGTAGGTGGTGTAACTCCAGGAAAAGGAGGATCAACACATTTAGATCGTCCTGTTTTCAATACAGTAAAAGATGCTGTTGAACAAGCAGGTGCTGATACTTCAATCATTTTTGTACCGCCAGCTTTTGCTGCAGATGCAATTATGGAAGCAGCTGATGCCGGAATCAAAGTAATCATTGCTATCACAGAAGGAATTCCTGTAGCAGATATGATTAAAGCTAATAGCTATGTTAAAGAGAGAAATGCAAGATTAATTGGGCCTAACTGTCCGGGTGTTATTACTGCAGATGAAGCTAAAGTAGGTATTATGCCAGGTTTTGTTTTCAAAAAGGGAACTGTTGGGATTGTATCTAAATCAGGAACATTAACGTATGAGGCTGCTGATCAAGTTGCTAAACAAGGATTAGGAATTACTACAGCAATTGGTATTGGTGGAGACCCAATCATTGGAACAACTACTAAAGAAGCAGTTGAATTATTGATGAACGATCCTGAAACTAACTGTATCGTTATGATTGGAGAAATTGGTGGACAATTAGAAGCAGATGCTGCTAAATGGATCAAAGCTGATGGAAATCGTAAACCAGTGGTTGGATTTATTGCAGGAGTTACTGCTCCAGCAGGTCGTACTATGGGGCACGCTGGTGCAATTGTAGGAGGTTCTGATGATACCGCAGAGGCTAAAAAGCAAATCATGAGAGAAAACGGAATTCACGTAGTTGACTCTCCAGCTGAAATTGGTAAAAAAGTAAAAGAAGTTTTAGGTTAATCCTAAATACACTATACAATATAAAATACCTCACGGGTTTCGTGGGGTATTTTGTTTAATAAATACAGTAAATAATAATGTACAAAGAATTAAAAAAGTTTAAAGTAACCAAGAGTTTTACTTTTGGTCAAGAAGATAGTTTAGAAGAAGTATGTAATGCTCCAGAAAGTGCTAGTGGAATTTTCTTGGTTTATACTATTGAAGGTGAAGAGAAAGAATTGATTATGGTAGGTTCTACTGGGACTATTCAAAATGATGGTACTTTAAAAAGTAAAAATGGAGGATTGTATGACAAAATTGTAAATGGTCATCAATTTGCTAAAACTGGAAGAAAATATTCTTGGCCAGCACAAATGAAATTAGAAAATATAGAACGATTAGAAGTAGTTTGGTACGATACTTTCAACGATAAAGTTAAAGTAATCCCTACCTTTATAGAAGGTCAAGTTTTACAAAATTTCTTAGACGATAAAGGAAGTTTACCAAGATGGAATGTAGCATTTTAATTCTTACTTGATAATAAATAAAAAAAGCGCCTAATTGGCGCTTTTTTTTATTGTTTGAATGGACTAGACCATTTTGGATCAACGTAGACATTTGTTCCGGTTAGTGTTTTTATAAAGGCAATAAGCGAATTTACTTCTGTTGCAGTTATGTTTAATTGTTGTCCAAAACCATTAGGCATTAACCTTGGATCTAAATTACTGTTTCCTGGAGCTAAATTAATATTTCCGTAATGTCCTATTACATTTTGCAAAGTAGCAAAACTTCCTGTGTGCATCATAGGTCCATTTGGAATACCATTTGAATTTAATAAATCTCTTAATGAAGGTGCTTTAGTATTTGTAATGTCTATTCCAGTTCCATTAAGAATGCCAATTACACCATTATTTCTAGTGTTGGGATCTATATCAAATTCAGGAGCTGCATGACAACCTGCACATCCAAAACCACCTGAGGTTCTAACACCATTAGCATCAAAAACGGGTGGTGTTAAAAATAAATTTTTTCCTTGATTTTCTTGGGCTGTAAAATTAGGAAATGCTTGATTGTCATTTTGTACAGTGCTACGTCCAGCATCGTATTTTGAATCAAAAGATTGAATACTTCTTATAAATTGTGCCAATGCATTTTGCAATTTAGATTCTGTAATTTCCTCAGATCCATACACATATTTGAATAGTTCTTTGTAATAACCAATTCCTTGTAATTTTGTAATCAAAGTAGTGATAGACCCATCACCACTTGTACCACTAAACCCCATTTCAATATGATTTTTTATAGGATCAGAAGTTTGTAATTCTAATGTAGCGGCTCTTTCATCCCAAAAGAATTTTCTTTCATTTGAAAATCTAGAATTGATTAAACGCATAGAATGTCTCGTTGTTGTTCCATTTACTCCATCGCTAGCAATAGCATCATCATTAAATGCATTGGCTTGAATATGACAAGAAGAACATGAAATAGTATTGTTGGAAGATAAGTTTTTATCATAGAATAATACTCTACCTAATGTCGCTCCTTTATCTGTTATTGGATTACCAGCAGTGTTGTCTTTAGTTATATAAGCCGGTTTGGATTGATTGGCATAATTAAATAAATTATTAAGGTCAATTTTTCCTGCAAAAGCAGTAATTACATTAGGATAGGTTTCGGTTGTAACACTGTCAGTTGCATTACTACAAGCAAAAAGAGTAAAAATACTTCCTAAGTATAATAGAAAAGTTGATTTTTTCATAGATTTGGGTTTTTAAGATTTGAGATTCAATTAAAACACAAATAAATAAATTTAATTGTAATTTAAATTGCATTCATATAAAACTTTAATAAATCATTATGATTTTAGAATATGTCTATAATGACTTATAGTTTAACTTTTAATTCTAATTGCCCTTTTTTTAACACTACAATTATTCCTATATTTGAAAATTGATATTCATCCGAATTATTAAGAATATGAATCCAATGTTATATCTATTGAATCAAAACACTATTTAGTAAATATTATGAAATTATTAGAAGGAAAAGTGGCTATCATTACAGGTGCCAGTCGTGGAATTGGAAAAGGAGTTGCAGAAGTTTTTGCAAAACATGGAGCTAATATTGCATTTACGTACAGTTCATCTGTAGAATCAGCTATGGCTTTAGAAAATGAATTGAATGCAATGGGCATTAAAGCCAAAGGATATCAATCCAATGCAGCCGATTTTAACGAAGCACAAATTTTTGTTGACGCTGTGATTGAGGAATTCGGAACGGTTGATGTTTTAATCAACAATGCCGGGATTACTAAAGATAATTTGTTAATGCGTATGTCAGAAGCGGATTACGACCAAGTAATTGATGTGAATTTGAAATCAGTTTTCAATATGACCAAAGCAATTCAGAAAACTTTCTTAAAACAGCGCTCAGGATCCATTATCAATATGAGTAGTGTGGTAGGAGTGAAGGGGAATGCGGGTCAAGCCAATTATGCTGCTTCTAAGGCAGGAGTCATTGGTTTTACTAAATCAATTGCATTAGAATTAGGTTCAAGAAATATCCGTTGTAATGCTATTGCTCCTGGGTTTATTGAAACTGAAATGACAGCTAAATTAAGTCCAGAAGTGGTACAAGGATGGAGAGACGGAATTCCGTTGAAACGCGGTGGAACTACAGATGATGTAGCCAATGCTTGTCTTTTCTTTGCTTCAGACATGAGTGCTTTCGTAACTGGTCAAGTACTTAACGTTTGCGGTG
>JAGNSF010000133.1 GCA_017988155.1 Flavobacterium sp.
CTTTTTCTAATTGTGGATCAGGCCAAAGTCCAAACCCTAATTCAGCTAGGTTTTTCCATGGAAAGAATGCGCTTGGATCTGATTTTCTTGTAGGAGCAATATCAGAATGTGCAATAAAATTAGCAGAAGGAATACTATAGTCTTTTTTTAAACGAGATAATAATGCTACTAAACTATTGATTTGTGCTTCTGAAAATGGTTCTGATCCGTTATTGTCTAATTCAATACCAATTGAAGCAGAGTTAATATCGGTATTTTTCCCCCAAATTGCATTTCCTCCATGCCAAGCACGTAAGTAGTCATTGAGCATTTGTACTACAGTGCCATCATCGCTAATTACATAATGAGCACTAACTTGTGTTCTGGTTAGAGTAAATGTTTTTAATGTTTGCTGTAAAGAATCTTGAGCGGTATGGTGAATAACTACAAAATTCGGTTTACGAAGATTGAAATTAACGGTACTTATCCATTCTGGATTACTTCCATTTTGGAGAGGTTTAGCAAAAGTACTACCAATCGTTTTTTGATAAGCTTTGACTTGTTTTTTGTAGGATTTATTGCTTAATCGATATGGGTTAGTGCTGCATGAACTTATCATAAATAGCACTAGAATCAAGTAAAAAAACTTTCTCATGCAGTTAATAAAGATTAATTTGAATCAGAGTTGCCTTTCTTTTTCTTCTTCTTCTCCTTCATTTTCTTTGGATTTTTAGCATCCTCTTGCATTACTTTATACTTCTCTTTTTGAGACTGTGTTAACAATTGCTTTATTTTAGAGTCGGTAAGTTCTGATAAAGTTTGAATTTCTTTAACCTTGTCATCTTGACTAATCTCCTGTTTAATTATTGCTCCTTGAGATTTTATACTTCCAGTAAGGATATTTGCTATTGCAATTTCCTGAAGGGCATCCAATTGTAATTCGGGTTTTAATTGCTCCATGATTTTTCCAACAGTTACTTCTACTGGAATCTCTTTTGGTTTTTCTTGGTGCTGATTCATACCACCCATTCCGCCCATTTGAGACATTCTTCCATTATATCCATAACCTCCGCCACCATAACCGTTTCCGTAACCACCATACTGAGCAAATGTGGTATTAAAAGAGAAAACTAATAATAGGAAACTAATAATAGAAAGTAATTTTTTCATGTTAAGTAGTTAATGGATTAATATTGAGTCAAATATATAAAAAAATGAAACGAACTTAAACGGGTTCGCCGTACAAATCAAATTCGGTAGCTTCAATTATTTTGATATTGGCAAAATCACCTGTTTTTAAATAATGTTTGGTAGCATCAATTAATACTTCATTGTCTACATCTGGGCTGTCAAATTCAGTACGACCTACAAAGTGCCCGCCTTCTTTTCTGTCAATAATACATTTGAAAGTTTGGCCTACTTTTTCTTGGTTTAAATCCCAAGAAATTTGCGATTGCAATTCCATGATCTCGTTGGCACGCTCTTGTTTTACATCATCTGGAACATTATCCTCAAGTAAATAAGCAGTAGTGTTTTCTTCATGAGAATAGGCAAAACATCCCATTCGGTCAAACTTCATTTCTTGAACAAAATCTTTTAAGATTTCAAAATCTTCTTGAGTTTCACCAGGATAACCAACAATTAGTGTAGTTCTAATTGCCATTCCAGGAACTGCTGCTCTAAAATCCTTTAATAATTGGGTTGTTTTGGCTTGAGTTGTTCCACGTTTCATAGATTTCAATATAGAATCAGAAATGTGTTGTAACGGAATATCGATATAATTACAAATCTTTGGTTCGCGTTTCATGATTTCTAAAACGTCCATTGGGAAACCAGTAGGGAAGGCATAATGCAAACGAATCCATTCAATTCCTTCCACTTTAACCAAAGCTTCTAATAACTCCCCTAGATTTCGTTTTTTGTAAATATCAAGTCCGTAATACGTCAAGTCTTGAGCGATCAAAATCAACTCTTTAACTCCATCACGGGCTAAACCTTCAGCTTCTTTAACTAATTTTTCAATGGGTTGCGAAACATGTTTTCCTCTCATCAAAGGAATGGCGCAAAAACTGCAAGGCCTATCACAACCTTCTGCAATTTTTAAATAGGCATAATTTTTAGGCGTGGTAGTCAAACGTTCACCTAATAATTCGTGCTTATAATCAGCTCCTAATGCTTTCAATAGTTGAGGTAATTCTGTGGTGCCAAAAAACTGATCTACATTAGGAATTTCTTTTTCCAAATCAGGACGATAACGTTCAGATAAACATCCAGTCACAAAAACTTTATCTACTAATCCTCGCTCTTTTTTATCGGCATATTCTAAAATCATATTTACTGATTCTGCTTTGGCATTATCAATAAATCCGCAAGTATTTATAACAATAATATTCCCTTCTTCGGCTTCAGGTGCTTCATGTTCAACATCTTTACCGCTAGCACGAAGTTGTCCCATTAAAACTTCACTATCGTAAATGTTTTTAGAACATCCCAAGGTAATTACGTTGATTTTATTTTTCTTTACAGATTTCGTTCTCATAGTAGTAAGCTTTCAATAGTTTGAAAGGCCGGCAAAATTACGTTTTTTATTTTTAGGAGCACAAATCTTTCCTGTTTTTATGACGTTTACTCCTGCTGTCCGCTGTATCTTTTTAGACCTATTTCGAGGGTCTCAGTCTGAACTAAAAAGGATGTCGCTCCCATCAGGGCTAAAAAAAACATCTTGTTTTTTAGTACAAGATGTTTTTAATATTTGAATGAAATTGTTTATAACTCAAATAAAAGCGTCAAAGTAATTGTGCTGTTTTTGGTATTTATTGCGGCACCATCAGTAAGTCCTTGTTCAAAGAATCCTTGTTGGGTAGCTCTTTTAAAAGTAGCGTAGGAAAGGTCTAACTTAGTTCCTCCAAAATTATATCCAATTCCTCCAGAATACCCTGTTAAATCTCCAATAGTAGTTTTGTTTTTGTACGGACTTTGTTCTAAACGATAGCCACCTCTTAAACTCCAAGCTTCAATTTTATATTCTGCACCAAGTCGCAATTCAGATGCACTATTTAATAATGTATTCATTTTATTGTTGAGTGTTCTGTAGTAAGGGTCAGAGTTTGGTTTGAATTGAATGCTGCTATAATCTTTTATGGCATAATCAACACTAATCAATCCCTTTTTACCAAAAACATAGGCCATACTTCCTGTCCATTTACTCGGAGTTTGGAGTTTATATGGTTCATAATAATTAGTTATGTTTGGATTGACTACGTCAGGAGCTAATTCTTCGGATGTATTTGCACTAACTCCAATTAATTTTTGAGTGAATTCATCATTTAATCGGAGCCAGGTTGGTGATTCAAATGCAATTCCAAGTCGGAGTTCTTTTGATAGTTTCGCAATTGCCCCAAGTTGAAATGAAAAGCCTGTTCCATAAGTGTACAAGTCATTATCAAATTGCACTCTGGAAACGGTATAATCTGGTGTTAAAGGAGCTTCGTTGTCTTCATAAAAACGTGATGATTGTCTAAAATCTACAAAATGTGAATTTAAATTAACACCAATATATAACTTGTCTTTAAAAGAAGTTGCAGCATTGAAAGATAACTTTCCATTGTAACCTTTGGCGGTGATGGTGTTTTCTTGATAATAATTTCCTCCAGCTGGTACGTTAGAGGTGTAATTGGTATTCGTTGGATTGTCATTTAGAGGATTAATGATATAGCCTTGGTATCCCAAGAAGGCTTGTTGCTCACCGTGTCCTAATTCATCATAATTGGAATCCTCTAAAACATTTAAAGGAACACCATTGGCATAGGATACAAAATAATTCGCAATTGAATTACTAGGGTTGGTACCTGCGGAGTAAATCGAGTTATTTAAAACATTTGTGTTTTCAAAGTTGATTGCAATTGAGAATTTTTTCCAGTTATTCATTTTTTTTTGATTCTTAAACACAAAGACACCTCCAGCTTGATTCAAATCAAATGAACTATCTTTTATACTTGTTGTATTGTCAAAAAAATTAGAATTATTTTTTATAGATGTATTGTTTAAAGTAAATCCTAATTGATTATTAGCAAAGATTGCAGAGCCTGCTGGATTTACGTTGATTGAAGATAAGTCACCTCCAAGCGCTCCAAAAGCACCACTCATTGCTCTAAAACGTGCTGTTCCATTGAGATTTTCTTGCGAATAACGTAAAGCGTCTCTAATTTCTTGCGCTTGAATGATATTAACTGTAATTATTGTTATGAGCAGTAGAATATATTTTTTCATAATTTAAGGTTTGAGATTTTAATATAATTAGTATTCTAAAGTATAAAGTATAAAGATTATCTTCCTCCGCGTCTTCCTCCACCATCAGATGATCTTCCTCCACCATAACTTCCTCCAGAATTTGATGAGTTTGTATCCATAGATCGAGAAGGAGTGTAGGTGTCATTAGTTGACGGCGAGTAAGATCTAGTCGAATTATTGTTTCTACTATTAGGGCGAACCGGAGTTACATTAGAATTACCTGATGCGTTTTCTCTTGATCTACCTATATTGTTGTTTATATAATTTTGATTTTGGAAATTATTTGAATTTCTGCTAAATGTTGGCGCAGAATTGGTTCGGTTATAAGAACTTCGATTACTATAATTAGAAGATGAATTTTGAATTTCTCTTCGTCCAATTTGACTTCCTGAAGGATTTATAGTGTTGTAGTTAGAGCCTCTTCGACTAGAGTTGTGACTGTAAGATGCTCCTCTATTATAACTTCCTTGATATGGATGATAATTTTGATAGCCCCAAAAATAATTCGGATAATAATTAAAACCATAGTAATTGTTATAACCCCAACCAATCATATAAGGATCATACCAATAATTATATGGGAAATAACCTCCGTAATATGGGTTTCTCCAACCAAAACCATAATTAGGATATCCAAAACCAAAAGATAAACCCCAATTATTTGGATAATAATTGATATTTATATCTTGAGAATTACTTCCCCAACTTGGGTAATTGGATTGATTGTCTTCGTTTTCTGAATTAGTGTAAGAAGAATAGCGGTCAATATCTGTAAACACTGAAGTAGTATCTTTAGAATCCTGAAGCGCTCCAAAATAATTTTGATAGGCTATTGCCGATTCCTGTGCGATGGCTCTTTTACGCATTCCAGCTTCCGTTGTGCCATAAATCCCATCAGTATCGTAATACGAACTGTTTTGGTAGGAACCACATGATATAATTGATAAAATACTTAAAAAACCAATTATGGAATTAAGAGAGGGCATCGGGAAAGAAATAAAATTAGTTTTCATATCTGTAGGTTTTTTTATTGTTGCACATTACAAAAATAGTTAGTTTTGCCAAACTATTGAGTCATTTAATTAGAAAACAAAATTTGTGCCAAACTATATAATATGAGTAAGAACCTTACTACGCGATCAGAAGATTATTCAAAATGGTATAATGAATTGGTTGTTAAAGCTGATTTAGCCGAAAATTCAGGAGTTAG
>JAGNSF010000134.1 GCA_017988155.1 Flavobacterium sp.
AATAAACTTGTAGTGGAGCAAATTTATATTTTTAGTTTAAATAAAAAAACTTTTTTTAATTTAATTAGTGTTAATTTTAGTTGGAGCAATTGAATTTTTTTTTGATTTTTTTTTATTTTATAAAAAATACATAACGAAATCGATTGTTTTGTAGTAAAAACACACCCTCAACCTCTATTTTTATATAATATATCAAAATAAGCCGAAAAAAAATTCAGATATAAAATATTTATTTTTTTCATAAATAACGTTGTAGTTAACTTAAAAACTCTTCAAATTACTCAAAGTATCCAACTCCAAACTACTTTTTGTACTAGCTAATTAGTCCTAAGAAAGGCTTTACTGAATTTGGCTACAAATACCGTTTATGAATAATACCAAAATCACATTTCAACAATCCATTTCCGTTTTTAACTCCTATTATTTATATTAGTTTTAATAAGTTTGTAACTCTAAAATGCAACATAGGTATTGTTTTATATTATTCGCTTACCACTATTTAATAAATAAGACTTGAACTAATTATTATGAAGAAATACACATTACAAAAAAGTCCATTCGTTGTTCCAACAACTGATGGGAAACTAATTGAAGAACATCACGGACTTGCAAGCACTGCTAATCCAGGTATTTCTATTGCTCATATGATTGCTCCTGCAGGCTGGAGCGAACCTTTTCAAACTCCAGAGTTTGAAGAATACACTTATATCATTAGCGGGAAAAAGCAATTCATTATTGAAGATGAAATAGTTGTGTTAGAAGCTGGGCAATCTATTAAAATTGAAAAAAACACAAGAGTCCAATATTCAAATCCTTTTGATGCTCCTTGTGAATATATTGCGATTTGTACTCCTGCTTTTGACTTCAGTAAAGTACACCGAGAAGAAGAATAGTTTATTTGATTTGAAGCAATTCTAACATTTTATTCTCTACTTCTACAGAATTCCATTTAGAATCAATATTGTCCATTTTTAAAACCTCCTCCATGATTGCGTTTTGATCATCTCCGATTGCCAAAGCTTCTGCATAAGGACGGTCACTGAATGTAACTCTGCTATATAAAGGAATCCACAAGTCAGGATGTTTGTCTGAGAACCATTTTTCGATTTTCTTTTGCAACAAGAATTTTTCGTCCGCAGTTTTGGAACTCATTTCCATGAAATTGCGATACGATAATTCAGCAATAGCATCAGCATTGGGTTTTCTTGATTTTTGGTATTCCGAAAGAACAGTTTTCCAATCGTCTCCATACAATTGCATCATTTCATTTAGGATAGAAATATCTTCAAAACCAGCATTCATTCCCTGTCCATAAAATGGCACAATCGCGTGACATGCATCGCCAATTAAAGCAATCTTATCTTCATATGCCCAAGGAAAACATTTCATTGTCACTAACGTACTGGTTGGGTTTTTGAAAAAATCTTCTGCTAATTTTGGAATAACGTCAATCGCATCAGGGAAATTTTTAGCAAAAAAGGCTTCTACTAATTTAATGTCTTTTAATTGTTCCAAAGAATTTTCTCCTTCAAAAGGCATAAACAAAGTACAAGTAAAACTACCGTCTAAATTAGGCAGTGCAATTAACATGTATTCGCCACGAGGCCAAATATGAAAGGAATTTGGATCTAATTTGTGAGTCCCGTCTGGATTAGATGGAATATTTAATTCTTTGTAGCCAATTTTTAAAAATTCTTGTGAGTAATCGAACATGCTTTGGCGTTGCATGCGATGACGAATTCGAGAAAAAGCACCGTCGGCACCAAATACCATGTCGTATTTTTTTTCTTCCCAAGCCCCGCGTTCAGTTTCGCCAATATGCAGAGTTGCATCAGCAAGTGTAACATCCCAAATTTTTTGTTCAAAAAAGAATTCGGCTCCAGCATCTTCAGCCAAATCAATCATTTTACGATTTAAAAGACCTCTTGAGATAGAATAGATAGCTTCTCCCTCTTGCCCGTAGGCTTGAAAATTAAGTTTATCAACCAAATGAATTGCTCGTTTGTCCATTGCAATGGCGATTTCACGAACGGCATCTCCTACTCCTACTCCATCTAAAGCTTTCCAACCGCGATTGGACATAGCCAAATTAATGGAACGACCCGAAAACTCTATTTGTCGAATATCCGGACTTCTATCGTAAACATGGACTGTATGACCTGCTTTACGCAAATAGATTGCCAATAATGAACCTACTAATCCGGAACCAACGACTGCAATTTTTTGGGGAGTCTGCATGACTGATTTTAAAAGTTGGGCAAAATTAATTATAAAAAGGCATTAACCTTAATTTCTGATTACTTTTTATTAGGAATAAAAACCAATTTTGTTGAAGTTTTAACAATTTCAGCTTTGTTCAATTTCATTTTTCTGAACTTCCCTGTGTTATACATTTCGGCCTGATCTTTATAATGAGGACTCATTGGATTTCCAGATTGACCCGTTGGCAAAATACTCCAACTGTTTTCAATATCCGAAAAGTCAATAATTCGTCTCGTAGACGGACCACCTTTTACGATATAGTTACCATCATCTGTATAGTCAAAAAACAAATTATTTATTACCTCTACTGAACCTGAAATGGCAAACGGACCAACATTGAAAAATGGTTTTAACGCATTTACTTTGCCCAATGGATGTTGGTGTTCAGCTGTGTGTACTTTGTCCCAAGTCCAAGCTTTTACAGATTTTCCCAATTGTTTTTCTAGGGCAACAACTGCATCTTTTAACGATTTAGTAATAATCTGAGATCGAGTTTCTTTTACATTTTTTGTCGCAATATTATCCCACCAAAGTGATTGATTATTTCCGATTTGTCTTGCAACTAGTTGTTTTGCAATATGTGTTCCTAAAAATTGCTTAAAATCTTTCTCTCCCATTTCGTCTTGGAAAGTGTTTTTAAGACTACAATAGATCCATTTGTTATAAATTGTAGGTGAAATTTCTTCTAGGTTATTAGAGCCCTTCCATTCTTTTAAAATAGTTATAGCTTCCTTTTCAGTTTCTGAAAGACGACTCACATCTATGGCTTGGATTAAATTTTTCACCACTGATGGCGCAACTGAAGACGTATTATCAAAAATCATTTTACTAGCCGATTCTTTGTCCCACTTGGTTTTTGAATCTAACAGCTGAACTATTCTCTTTGCTCTATCTTCCGGTAAATAATACCCTGGATATAAAAATCCATCAATCGCTTCGGGTTGATTATTGGCAGAATACACATAATTCCATTTTGGATTAACTGATGATGGATTTTTGGAGAAATCCAAATATTCCGAAACATCGTCTTTGCCGCTAGCACCATCTAAAATAAAATTAGGATTTACTCCCTCGTTATGTTTGTATAATTTTCCAGTTGCCCACCAAGCTACATTACCTTTTGCATCGCCATACATCACGTTCAAACCTGGTGCAGCTATTAATTGCACCCCTTTTTGAAAATCAGCTTTGTTTTTAGCATGTGAAAGCGCATACACCGCATCCAAAATCAAAATAGGTTGTTGGGTATAAATCCAAGACAACGCAACTGGTTTATCTTTTTGCAATCCTTCAATCAAATCGTTCACAATAGGTCCATGACGACTTACTTTAACGTTCATCACAACATCTGAAGTGTCCTTAACTTTGATTATTTTAGTTCTTGATTCGTAAGTGCTGAATCCTGTTGGTGTTTTGTATTGCGAAGCATCTGATGGATTATTCACCTCTTGATACATATCAATATCATCATTTTCAAACATAGTCAAACCATAAGCATATTGATGGTTATGCCCCAACAAAGGAAATGGAGTTCCCGCCAAATAATAGCCATAAATTTCATGCTCAGGTGTCACCAAATGTGCTTCGTACCATGTACCAGGTTGTGAGAAGCCAATGTGTGGATCATTAGCAAAAATTACTTTCCCATTCTTGGTTTTTTGCGGTGCAATGACCCAACTGTTACTTCCAATAAATGGCGGAATTGGCGATTGATCTAATAAAGACGCTACTGATTTAGCTATAGCCGAATATTCTTGAACATTTTCTTTAGCATTCTTGATTTTAGTAGTGTTAAATTCTCCTTCTAAACCAAACTCATTCATATAGTCCATTCCATACTTATTGCGCAAATCCGTCATCAAAGGATCTGATTTTTGTGCCATAGCAAAACTAAATGCCATATAGCCAAAAATATTATAGACGTCTTTAACCTCAAACTTTTGCTTTTGAATTCCAAGCAATTGAAATTCTATAGGTGTTTTTCCTTCTTCTAAATATTGATTGATACCGTCCAAATAAGCTTGGGTCAATTTGTAACTTGTACTATTTTTATCCAATTGAGCAATCGCTTTAGCTGAAGCTTCTTCAATTCCTAATCCGGAAAAGAATTTATCATTTTTCAAGGCTGCAGATCCGAAAATTTCAGACAAACGTCCCGGAGCAATTCGGCGCATCAACTCCATTTGCCATAAACGGTCTTGAGCATGAACGTAGCCCAAGGCTTCCATCGCATCAATTTGGCTTTCAGCATAAATGTGTGGTACTCCAAATTCATCAAAGTAAACTGTTGTTTCTTTCTGGATATTATTTAGGTGCAATTCTCCTTCGTAAGTAGGTTTAGTATAATAGGCATAACCCGTCAAGCCTAAAATTAACAGCAGTAAAATCGAAATAACTACAAGAAGTCCCTTTTTGAAAATTTTCATATGTTTAAATTTTATAAACAAATATAACAGAATAATTGACAATTACTATTTAGTTATCCTCCAAAAAAATAAATTTTGTTTAACTAAAATTAAATATTTGTTAAACAAAAAGTATCTTTACGCAAAATAATAAAGATGAAAGATATTTCGAAAGCAAACATTTACGCCATGGACAAAGTACCTCGTTTGAATTTAATTAATTCATGTACGGGTTACAAATCGACCAATTTAATTGCAACAAAATCTATTGACGGACAATCTAATGTTGCTGTATTTAGTAGTGTAACGCATCTTGGTAGTGATCCTGCTTTGATTGGATTTATTATGAGACCTACAACTGTACCTCGTGACACCTACAAAAATATCAAAGAAACTGGTTACTTCAGCATTAATCACGTAACGCTGGATATGATAGAAGATGCACATCATACCTCCGCCAATTATGACTTAGGCATTTCTGAGTTTGATAAAACTAACTTAGAAGAAGAATATAAAACAGATATCGAAATTCCCTTTGTAAAAGGAAGTCCCGTACAATTGTACTGCAAATATGTCAATGAATATTACATCCAAGAAAACGACACTATTCACATTATAGCTTCTATTGAACGTTTGTTTTTTGAAGAAGAATTACAGCACGAAGACGGTTGGCTTCAACTAGACAAAGGAAATGTCGTAACCGTAAATGGTTTAGACGGTTATTGTTTGCCAAAATTGGTTGACCGTTTTCAATATGCTAGAAAAGACCAACCTACAAAATCATTTTTTTAAGTCAGAATAATTTTATTT
>JAGNSF010000135.1 GCA_017988155.1 Flavobacterium sp.
AATGCGGGTGGAGTTGCCGCTTCTGGTTTAGAGATGACACAAAACTCGATTCGTTTGAACTGGACGAGCGAGGAAGTAGATGAACGATTAAAAGACATTATGGTGGGTATCCACAATCAATGTAAAAAATATGGTGCAGAAGAAGATGGGTATGTTAACTATGTAAAAGGAGCTAATATCGCTGGATTTGTAAAAGTGGCTGACGCCATGCTTGCACAAGGGGTGGTATAAGACTATTAATTCAAATACTTAAAACCTTCTTTCGATTTTCGAGAGAAGGTTTTTTTATTTTGTGCGGTAGAGTATACTATATTTGTGAATCAATATTCAATACATGCAAGTCAAAACCAAAGCGATTGTTATTTCGGCATTAAAATTTCAGGAAAAAAGCCTGATTGTAAAATGTTTTACGTTAACGCACGGTTTGAAATCCTATTTTGTTCGCGATGCTTTTTCGGCTCGAAGATCCAATCAAAAAATTGCCTATTTCCAGCCTTTGAGTATTTTGGAAATCGAAGCGGTGCATAAGAATAAAGGCACTTTGGAAAACTTCAAAGAAATTAAAATTGCCACGCCTTTTCATTCGATACATACCGACATCGTCAAAAGCACCATTGTGTTGTTCCTGTCAGAGATTTTGCATCATTCCATTCACGAAGAAGAAAAAAATGAGCCGCTCTTTGCCTTTTTAGAAGCTGCTTTGCAATGGCTCGACAATCACAATGAAACGGCTAACTTTCATCTGATTTTATTACTCGAAATGACCAAACACTTTGGTTTTTATCCCGATGTAACTGACAGAGATCAAGCTTTTTTCGAATTGGTTGAAGGTGTTTTTTCTCCATTTCATGCAGTAAGTTCACTTACGGAACACGAAACCATTTTGTTCAAAAAACTGATTGACTTAAAATGGGATTCAGATCAAAAAATCTTCCATGTAATTGAAAGACAAATCCTCTTGAAAATCCTGATGGACTACTACAGTTATCACTTGGACGGTTTTCGAAAACCTAAATCTTTAGACGTGTTAAAGGAGGTTTTTGCGTAACGTCATTGCGAGGAGGAACGACGAAGCAATCTAACACGAATTTCACGAATTGGCACAAATTAAATTGGGCTTTTGAGAAAGTTAACTTTGTTGAATTTAATTTTGTGAGTTAGTAAAGGATAACTTTTATTTATTATCGTTTACCCATATCATAAATTCTTCAAAAACATCCATCCAATGATATTCTGTTTCTTCGTTTTCAGAATTAACCATGAATGAATGGTCGTAATTTGGATACACTTTAAATGTTAAATTTTCTTTTCTATTTCTTATAAATTCTACAGGAATTAAATAAGCTGATTCGATTGGAACAGATTCGTCTTTTCCACAGGCAGTAACAAAAATCGGAATAGTAATTTTAAGTAAATTTTGAATAGGAGGTTCAGAAAATTTCGACCATCTACGATAACTGTTTTCTTCCCAAAAATCTACAATTGAATTTTCCTTTTTTTGGATTTCTTTTAGTTTGTTAAATAAAGAATCTATTTTTAGTTTGCCTTGAACCTCTGATAAATTTCCTTTTTGGACTTCTTTACGAGTTAAAAGAGCAAAATCATAATATTGTGTATTTCCACCTCCAGACCAAAATCCAATATGTGTAATCTTTTTATTTATAGTTCCCAATTTAGCAACAACATCTGAACCTTCAGAATGCCCTATGACTATTACTTTTTTAGGGTTTTTGATTTTATTTTGTATAATATGGTTTATCACTTTATTGCCTTGCCAAACTCTATAGTCGAGCGACTCGTTTCTATAATAATCTAATGGCACTTTAAAATTATCAGCATTTAATATAAATGGAATCCCTTTTTTAGAAATCAAAACAAATGCTAAATTTGGCGGAATCCTATCTAAATCAAATGGTATTGAACTGTAAAGCATTTTGCTTTTTGTAATTTTATTTTCTACAACATTATTTATCACGGTTTTTAAAGTGTCAATTTTAGTTGATATTTGTAGCAATGGCATTGGGCCAGAACCATGAAAAAACAAAATAAATCCATTAATTTCTGTTGAAGCGTTATTCTTGTATATGTGATAATTTATTGTGTCATTTTTAGAGAAAATTGTATAATGCTTGTATTCATCTTCTTTTGGATCAAATTGTCCAAATGAAAATAATGGAATAAGAAAAAAAAGTAAGTATTTCATTTTATTTATTTTTAGTTTGAACATATTCTAACAAACCTAAAGATACATTTCTCAATATAAATAACGTGTCAAAGGTTTTGCTTTTCCGTTTCTCAAAAATATTCTTTTTTCTCATAAATCTTTTAGGAATTTTTAAATTTCCTTCCATTCTCTCAATTTGTGGTAATCTGCGAAATCTGTATTTTAATTCCCTTTGAAAATCACACATTAATCAGTATCAATAACTTTTAGCTATTGCCTTTTGCCTTTTGCCTATAAATCATTACTTTCGCAACTCGATTTAGAAAAGCATACCATGAGCACAAAATTTACTGAATACAAAGGACTTGACTTGCCAAAATCGGCAGAAGAAGTGCTGGATTTTTGGAAGAAAGAAACGATATTTGAGAAAACGGTAACTACCCGTGAGGGGAATCCACCCTACGTATTTTTTGAAGGGCCGCCTTCGGCAAATGGCTTACCAGGAATTCACCACGTGATGGCACGTGCTATTAAAGATATTTTTTGTCGCTATAAAACTCAAAAAGGGTTCCAAGTAAAGCGTAAAGCTGGATGGGATACCCACGGTTTGCCGGTTGAATTGGGTACTGAAAAAGAACTCGGAATTACCAAAGAAGACATCGGCAAAACCATCACCGTAGAAGAATACAACGAGGCGTGCAAACGCACCGTGATGCGCTATACGGATGTTTGGAATGACCTAACAGAAAAAATGGGTTATTGGGTAGATATGGAAGATCCGTATGTGACGTACAAACCCAAATACATGGAAACCGTATGGTGGTTGTTGAAACAAATCTACAACAAGGATTTGATGTACAAAGGCTACACCATTCAGCCGTATTCGCCAAAAGCGGGGACTGGATTGTCTTCGCATGAGGTAAATCAGCCGGGAAGTTACCGTGATGTTACGGATACAACGGTAGTAGCACAGTTCAGAAGCCCCCTAACCCCCGAAGGGGGAACGGCCAACGATATCGCAAAAGCGTTTCGTGTTAGTTCGGTGGAATTGGGAGAGACTTATTTTCTTGCTTGGACTACGACGCCTTGGACCTTACCATCAAATACCGCTTTGACAGTTGGGCCTAAAATTGATTATGTGTTGGTCAAAACCTTCAACCAATATACTTTTTTACCATCGAATGTTATTTTGGCTAAAAATTTAGTTGGAAAACAATTCGGAAAAACGTTCTTCGAATCGACAGATGCTGCTGATTTTGAAAACTTCAAAGCGGGAGATAAGAAAATTCCATTTCAAATTTTGGCGGAAGCCAAAGGAGCGGACTTAGTTGGAATTCGCTACGAGCAATTGATGCCGTTAGTGTTACCGTACCAAAATGCTGAAGATGCTTTCCGAGTGATTGCAGGAGATTTTGTAACTACCGAAGACGGAACAGGAATTGTACATACCGCACCTACTTTTGGAGCTGATGATGCTAAAGTAGCCAAAGAAGCTACTCCCGAAGTGCCGCCAATGTTGGTTTTGGACGAAAATGGCACACCAGTTCCTTTGGTGGATTTGCAAGGTAAATTTGTCAATGGATTGGGAGATCTTTCAGGTAAATACGTTAAAAACGAATACTATAACGAAGGCGAAGCGCCAGAGCGTTCTGCCGATGTGGAAATTGCTATTCAGTTAAAAGAAGAAAATAAAGCGTTTAAAGTAGAGAAATACGTGCACAGTTACCCACATTGTTGGAGAACAGACAAACCTATTTTATATTATCCTTTGGATTCTTGGTTCATCAAAATTACCGAGGTGCGCGACCGTATGTTTGACTTGAATGATTCCATCAACTGGAAGCCAAAAGCGACTGGAGAAGGTCGTTTTGGGAACTGGTTAAAAAACGCTAACGATTGGAATTTATCTCGTTCTAGATATTGGGGAATTCCGTTGCCAATATGGAGAACTGAAGACAAACAAGAAGAAATTTTGATTGGTTCGGTTGAAGAATTGTACAACGAAATTGAAAAATCAATTCAGGCTGGTTTCCAAAAAACAAATCCGTTTGCGGGTTTTGAAATTGGAAATATGTCGGAAGCCAATTATGATTTGATTGATTTGCATAAAAATGTAGTGGACGAAATCACTTTGGTTTCGGCTTCAGGAAAACCAATGCAGCGCGAAAGCGATTTGATTGACGTTTGGTTCGATTCAGGAGCTATGCCTTATGCACAATGGCATTATCCATTCGAAAACAAAGAGTTGATTGACCAAAACAAATCATTCCCTGCAGACTTTATAGCTGAAGGAGTGGATCAAACCCGTGGTTGGTTCTACACTTTACACGCTATTGGAACTTTGGTTTTTGATACAATTGCCTATAAAAATGTGGTATCAAACGGATTGGTATTGGACAAAAACGGACAGAAAATGTCGAAACGTTTAGGGAATGCCGTTGATCCTTTTGAAACTTTGAAAGAATATGGTCCAGATGCAACGCGTTGGTACATGATATCTAATGCGAATCCTTGGGATAATTTGAAATTTGACTTGGAAGGAATTGCTGAGGTGCGTCGTAAATTCTTTGGCACTTTATATAACACTTATTCATTCTTTAGTTTGTATGCTAATATCGATGGATTTACTTATTCAGAAGCTGAAATTCCGTTGGCAGAGCGTCCAGAAATTGATCGTTGGATTATATCCGAATTGAATACTTTGATTAAAGAGGTAGATGGTTTCTATGCTGATTATGAACCAACAAGAGCTGCTCGTGCGATTTCTGATTTTGTTCAGGAAAATCTGAGTAACTGGTACGTTCGATTGTGTAGAAGACGTTTTTGGAAAGGTGAATATGCCCAAGATAAAATAGCGGCGTATCAAACTTTATATACCTGTTTGTTAAGCATAAGTAAATTGGCTGCGCCAATTGCGCCATTTTATATGGACAAATTATACAGAGATTTAACACAAGCGACACATTCGGAAGGTTTTGAGAGTGTACATTTGGCAAAATTTCCAGAATTCGTTGAAAACTTTGTTGATAAATCGTTGGAGAGCAAAATGCAAAAAGCCCAAACGATTTCATCATTAGTATTGTCGCTTCGTAAAAAAGAGATGATTAAAGTGCGTCAACCTTTGCAAAAGGTAATGATTCCGGTACTTGACAATAATCAAAGAGCTGAAATTGAAGCGGTATCCGATTTAATTAAAGCAGAAGTTAACGTAAAAGAAATCGTACTTTTAGATGATGCTTCGGGGATTTTAGTCAAACAAATTAAACCTA
>JAGNSF010000136.1 GCA_017988155.1 Flavobacterium sp.
CATTCATTGCGATGTTTTTTTCTGACGAAGTAACATGGACATTATTTGACTTTTTAGTTGCAGGCATTTTGCTGCTCGGTGCTGGTCTGACGCTTGAATTTATTCTAAGAAAAGTAAAAACATCCAAACACAGAATCGCGCTTTGCATTGCACTTTTCTTGGTACTCTTCCTTGTATGGGCTGAACTTGCCGTTGGCTTGTTCGGGACACCTTTTGGTGGACAATAGTTAGAGAAGTATGAAATTTTCTGTTTAAGAAATGTAGTTTGCCTGAGTGAAGAGCTTTTTAGGAAAATAAAATCCTACAGATGACAATTAGTCCACTTTCCAATTGGGAAGGTTTCATTGGTAGTTTAAATTCCAATACTTATGATACAACCATTTCATAAAATTACTTTCTGCAAATTATATTTTTAGATTGATGGACTTTTAGTAATCGGATTATGACCCTCATCAATCTTCCAAAATCTTTAAAATCACAAATTAACATCCTCCGTCCCGATTCTTTTCTTGTATCCTTTCAAAATAAATCAAAATAATTTGCGCAATTAAATAGTTGCGCTTATATTTGCAACCAATTAATTGCATAATCATAACGATCATGGAAACCAGAAGGGACGTGTTTCAGGCAATTGCCGACCCAACACGCAGAGCCATCTTGCTCTTGCTTGCCGCTCAAGCTATGACGCCAAATGCGCTTGCCGAAGAATTTCACACCAGCCGACAAGCGGTTTCAAAGCACATCCAAATTCTTACCGAATGTGAGTTGGTGAGTCAGGAACAAAAGGGACGGGAAATTTATTATCATTTAAATGCAGACCATCTAAAGGAAATTGACAAATTCATGGATCAGTTCAGAAAAATTTTGGAAACTCAATTCAATCAACTTGACAACCTATTATCAAATCTTAAAAAATCACGCCATCGCTAACCACGGTGGTAAAAAAACAAAAAAATGGAAAACAACTTGCACTTTGAATTAACTGTTGACAAAGCATCAAAAACAGTATTCATTACGAGAGAATTTGATGCCGAGCTTTCTTTGGTATGGGATGCATTCACCAAACCTGAAATTCTAGATCTTTGGGTGGCGCCTAAGCCTTGGAAAGCAAAGACAAAATTTATGGATTTCAAGGTAGGTGGTCGAAGATTTTATGCCATGGTAAGCCCGGAAGGACAGGAACGTTGGTCGATTCAGAAATACACCTCCATCAGTCCAAAAACCAATTTCAAAATGAGCAATGCTTTTGCGGACAAAGATGAAAACCCTGAATTACCCGGTTCTGATTGGGATTACACTTTTAGTGAACAGAACGGAAAGACAATAGTGCGAATTACTATTTACAATGAATCACTTGCCCGTCTAGAAAAGATGATTGAAATGGGCTTTAAAGAAGGATTCAAGATGAGTTTGACAAATCTGGATAACCTGTTAGCTTCGCAAAATCAATCTTGATTCTTAAAATATAAAAGAATCATTACTATTCTCATACCTGTATAAAATCAGTCATGAACGTAAAAGCACAAATTAAAGAGTATATAGCTAGTCAACCTGAATCCAAACGAAGCGACATGCAAGAATTGCATCGCATCATTTTGGAATTAAAACCAGCATGTAAACTATGGTTTTTGGATGGTAAAGACGAGAAAGGGAAAACGGTTTCCAATCCTAATATTGGATATGGAATTCACACCCTGAAATATGCTGATGGTAGAACCAAAGAGTTTTACCAAATTGGCTTAAGCGCCAACACCACCGGAATTTCCGTCTACATCATGGGTATTGATGATAAGACCTACTTATCCAAAACTTTTGGAAAGAATTTAGGCAAGACGAGTGTGACAGGGTATTGCATTAAGTTCAAAACAATAAAAGATATAAATGTTGAAATACTTGAAGAGGCTGTGAAGTATGGATTTGAAGTGAGTCAATAGTGGATTAATTTCAACTGAACATGCAATGCAATAAAACACAAACTGCAAATATGAATTAATAAACAAAGCTCAACCCTTTTGTGATTCAATACTTTTTGTACATTAGTCGAGCGAAAATATAATTACTGCTTTACTTTCGCAAGAGACATAACCAACAGTGCGAATTAAAATAAGCAGATATATAATTGCAGAACACCACCAATGGCAACAGAAATTACGATTACAACTCCTGACAGTGAAATTGTAAGTTCAAGAATATTTAACTCACCAAGAGAACTTATTTTTCGTGCTTGGTCTAATCCAAACCATTTAAAAAATTGGTGGGGTCCAGCAGGGTTTACTAATACTTTTAATGAATTTGATTTTCAAGTAGGCGGAAAATGGAGTTTCATCATGCACGGTCCTGACAAAGGAAATTATGTTAATGAATGTGAATTTATAAAAATTGAAGAGCCTTCACTTATCGCTTGGCAACGTATTTCAAAACCACTTTTTCAAGTAGTTGCTACCTTTGAAGAAATATTAACAGACAAGACAAAACTTGTTTTTAAGATGCTATTTGATACCCCAGAAGAGTGCAGAAAATTAAAACCGTTTGTGGTTGACAAAAACGAAGAAAATTTTGACAAACTTGAAAACGAATTAGCGAAAATGGTTTTATAAAAAGACTATCTGAGAAACATCTTTTAAGATTCAATACCTTTAACAATAAAGAAATCAAATTTTAACGACTATACACATCTCAAAAATGCAAAAGCCTACGCTATTTTAAACCAATCCTATGACAAAATTAATAGTACTTTTACTGTTTCCATCTCTTGTTGCATTTGGTCAGACAACCGCGAATCAAGAATCTGGAAAAAATTCTCAACAGGAAATTATCGAGTGGAAAACACTAGACCAGTCAAAATTTTCTATTCAATATCCTTCGACTTGGGAACTGAATCAAAGTGGACAAATGGGAACAAGTTTCATTATTTTTTCTCCATTGGAAAACGATGAAGATAAATTTAAAGAAAATGTTAATCTATTGATGCAGGATTTAACTGGACAAAATATTGACCTTGACAAGTACGTCGAAATTTCAGAAGGTCAAATAAAAACAATGTTGACAAATTCAACATTAATTGAAAGCAAAAGAGTAAAAAAAGAAAGTGAAGAATTTCACAAAATAATATATTCTGGCGACCAAGGCATCTTCCATCTAAAATTTGAACAATACTATCGGGTGATTGATGACAAAGCTCTTGTCCTAACCTTTACATGTGAGACAGACCAATTTTTCAAATTTGTCAACACAGGAGAAAAAATTCTAAACTCATTTACTCAGAAAAAGTAAGCTACGCATTCTAACTGAATCGCATTAGTTGGCTATTATTTCTCTAAACTAAATTAAACACATCACCTAAAGAAAATAGCCAACACATCTACTAACCAGTGGACATATATCTATTTCTTGGTAAATATGACCAAAAAGGCTCTTTTAACCTTTATCTGTTCCCTTTCGATCAAATTCAGCTAAAATAAATGGATAGATTACTATTCCATAAATAAAAAGTTAATACCTTGTACTCTTATAAAACACAACATCATGAAAAAATACATTTTATTAATAATCCTGACACTACAGGTCGTGACGCTTCAGGCACAAAAAGCTTCGTACAAAGACAACCAAATCCAAATTGACGATCAACCTATTGCTACCATAAAAAGTATGGACAGTAAAGGTACCATGGGCATGGTAAATGATTTTGAGATTTATAATATGAAGAACGAGCTGATGATTGTGGCGGCCTATGCAAGTGAGTATCCAGAAAATAAGGATGACAATATGAGCTATTATTACAAGCTATCGTTTGTAGGGTTGGATAAGGATGGCTATTTTAAACTTTCAAAGCTTGGAACTGCAAAATCATTAGCCAAGTTGATAGGAAATGGTGGAATCATAAAAAATGACTCGTTAGATAAAGATGCTTTGTTCACGTTCATTGCTCGCAATGGCAAAGCAGCACCTGCTGCCAAAGTTGAATACGTACTTGTGCAGCGCGACCGTTCATGGCCTCTTGATTTTCGTGAAGCCGGTACTATTGAACAACAAAGCAAATTGATAGGGAATTATCGTGACGTAACTCCCAATGGAAGTAATGTAGACTATTATGAAATTTCATTACCCAGTGGATTGATGGTAGCGAAAGTAAATTTCAAAGAAGGTAATGATTCTCAAGTTTGCGAAATAACTACAATGAAAGATAATTTAAAAAGAGCGGTACCCACTCCATCCAAAGAAAGAAATGTGAAAGTACTGATGGGCGATCGCAATTTGGAAGTAGTAAAACGTATTGTAAAATGGCTCGTCGACAATCGTTATTTATAAATCATTTTTTTACTCTTCTTACAACAAACTCAATTCTTAAAGGATATTAATCTGCCTTTCTATAACAGAGATGAGTGACAAAATGGAAGTAGAAGTATTTTATCCAAAAAGCCTTCTCGCTTGGAGAAAATGGTTAGAAAAAAATCATCTGTCGAAGCAAGCGGTATGGCTTGTATTTTATACTAAAGCTTCCAATAAATTTTCTCTCTCTTGGAGTGAGTCGGTGGAAATTGCACTTTGCTTTGGATGGATAGACAGTAAGAAAATAAAGATAGATTCCGATACATCACATCAATTTTTTAGCAAACGGAAAGCGAATAGTACATGGTCAAAAATTAACAAAGAGAAGGTTCTACAACTCGCTGCAAAAGGTTTAATGACTGATGCTGGAATCAAGTGTGTTGAAATTGCGAAGGAGAATGGCTCATGGACACTTTTAGACGAAGTGGAAGAACTCATTATACCCAAAGACCTTGAAAGTAAATTTAAAGCGAAGAAAGGCTCTAAAGAATACTTTTTAAGTTTGAGCAAATCAAATAAAAAAGCCATTCTACAATGGGTGGTCATGGCCAAACGACCAGAGACTAGACTAAATAGAATAAATGAAATAGTTGAGCTTGCCGCTAAACAGCAAAAACCAAAGCATTTGCCCTAAATTTGAATCGTGTACATTACATTTAGTTCAATAATAAAAGCCATCTTCACAATCAGGCAAACCGTTATACATCCGTTCCCCAATAACTAACTCTAAAAAATCACACCCATGAAAAGAATTATTTTTAAAAGTATATTCCTACTTGGAACAACACTTACCCTTCTTTCATTCAATTTACAAGTACCAGCTGGATGGGTCAAAGGAGGATCTCAAGCAAAGAGTTATCAAATGATCACTGAAAAAGGTGCAGGGCCGGACGGGAGCAATGCCGCGACTATAAAATCAATTGACAAAAAAATTAAAGGATTTGGCACACTCATGCAAAGTTCCACTCCCACCAAATATCTAGGTAAACGAGTTCGAATGACGGGACAAATGAAATCAAAAGAGGTAAAGAGTTGGGCTGGCTTTTGGTTTCGTGTTGATCAAGCGAACACAA
>JAGNSF010000137.1 GCA_017988155.1 Flavobacterium sp.
GCTTAGCAAATACCGAAACACTCACCACTCCTTGAGTAGGATAACCGGTTCTTGGATCAATTATGTGTGAATATCGGATACCATTAAATATAACGTATTTTTCATAATTCCCAGAGGTTTCAACCGAACTATTTTCCAAAGGAAAAGTGGCAAAAACTTTATTTTTATTCATTGGATTAATAATCCCAACCGTCCACGGTTTTTGATTGATTTGCTTTCCCCATGCATTAATATCTCCCGAAACATTCACAATTCCTGAAGAACACCCATTTGTTTGCAAAAGGTTTTTAACTTTATCTGCTATATAACCCTGTCCTATTCCACCAAGCCCTAATTTCATTCCTGGTAATTTCAGGAAAATAGATTGGTCTTCTTTGTTCATGATGATATTTTTAAATCCAATTTTAGCTACCGATTTTTTAATCGCTTCTTCAGTAGGCATTGCTGTCATACTTCCGTCAAATTTCCAAATTTTATCCATTGAAGCATATGAAATATCGAAGGCTCCCTCGGTTAATTGCGATATTTTTATAGCTCTTTCAACCAATTCATATACTTCAGAATCTACTCGTACAGCTTGAATTCCGGCATTTTTATTTACTAAAGAAATTTGTGTTGTCGGAATCCAATCGGATATTTGATTTTCTATACGCTTAACTTCAGCTATCGCTAAATCAGTAAAGTATTTACCTTGTAGTGAATCTTTTGCTACTACTGTAATTTCGAATGGACTACCTAACATAGATACTTTTTTCTTATACTCTGCTTGAGCAAAGGAAGAAAAGCCAATCAAAATGCTTACAAATGAGAATAGTATTTTCATTATTTTTCGAATGAATGAAGGAGACGAATGTAATCAACTGCTGAAATATTTTTATATCCTTCAATTCCTAAAATCGTTCCTGATTTGTCTAGCAAAAGTACTAATGGGAAATTACCCGAAGCATTGTATTTACTTGCTAGTAGTTTATTAGACTCAGTTAATATAGGACTTAATTGGTTTGCTTTTTTCTTTGGGAAGTCGGCTTTATAAATTACCCAATTTGTTTCAGACTCTTTTTTAAAATCAGAAGATTGCCATACTGTTTTGTCTAATTTTATACAGGGCGCACACCAATCAGATCCAGAAAAAACTAAAACTATATTTTTGTTTTCAGTTAATGCTTGATTTTTAGCTTCTTCAAAAGTGCTTTTCCAATTTTGAGAATAACCAAAATAGGAAGTACATAAGGCTAGATATACAACTATTATTTTCATTTGATAGAAGATTAGATTATAAAATACTAATACAAAAATAACTCAAAATCAACGGGTTTATTTCATTGACATTGTTTATTAAGCCAAACTTAAGTTTTGACTTGTTTAAAATCGAATTGAATTAAGTGAAATTTAAGTTAGCTTATTTCACAGCAGTTTATATTACTTTCAAAATGCTTATTTTTGCAAAAAATATATCTAATATGTCTTTATTAAAAAAACTATCTCCTTTTTATACACTTTCATTATTTTATATTGTTGTTAGCTTTATTTTGAGAGCCACTTTACTTTTTCATCCCATCACACAAACTACTTTTTCTGGGATAGAAATAGTTAAAATATTTGTATTAGGAGTTGTATCAGATATTATGGTTTTCAGTGTCTTAAGTCTTATTTTGTGGTTGTATTTGATTTTTATTTCCAATTCAAAATACTTAAAACCAACTGGTTATATCATTTTCGGATTGCTTGTTAGTTTATTTTTATATGTGACTTTTGGAAACACTATTTTAAACGAATATGGTGGTGCTTTACCCGAAATAGGAATGGCTTTCATCGGAATTAAAACACTACTTTTTGGGCTGTTATTATTCCTTCCAAAATATAGAAATACCATTCGTTTCTGGTTGTTTTCCTTTGTGATTTTTCTATTTGTTACTTTGATACTTCAAAACGCCATTAGTGAGTTTTTCTTTTGGAATGAATTTGGCGTAAAATACAATTTCATCGCTGTAAATTATTTGGTTTACACCAATGAAGTTATTGGAAACATTATGCAGTCTTATCCTGTAATTCCAATATTTACCACACTATTTTTAATATCAGGAACAATTACCTATTTCATTGTAAAGCGTTCAAAAAACTACATAGAATCTATTCCTTCTTTTACTGAAAAAATTCAAATTTCAGGATTGTATTTTGTTATGTTAGGCCTTTCATTGACCACAATCCCCTATTTGGCAACAAAAGAAAACTCTCAGAATATTTTCACGAATGAATTGCAATCTAACGGTGTGTATAAATTCTATTTGGCTTTTATTCATAGTGAATTGGATTACTTTAAATTCTATAAAACAATTCCAAGTCAAGAAGCCTATGCCACTTTGAAAAATCAAATTAATGGAATAGATAACGAATCGACAACTAGACAAATTACTGGAAAAGGACAAGAAATTCATAAAAATGTAGTTTTAATTACAATAGAAAGCTACAGCGCAGATTTCATGAAAGCCTATGGAAATGAAAACAATATTACTCCTTTCTTAGACAACTTAGCCACAGAAAGTTTACAGTTTACCAATTTATATGCAGTTGGAAACCGAACCGTGCGTGGACTAGAAGCGGTAACCCTTTGCTTTCCTCCTACTGCAGGGGAAAGTGTAGTCAAACGCAAAGACAACAAAAATAAATTTTCTACTGGAAATGTATTCAAGCAAAAAGAGTACAATGTTAAATACTTGTATGGCGGAGATGCTTTCTTTGATAATATGGAGGATTTCTTTTCAGGTAACGGATACGATATAGTTGATAAAAAATCGCTAAAACCAAACGAAATTACCTTTTCTAATGTTTGGGGTGTTTGTGATGAAGATATGGCTAATAAAGCCATTCAAGTGATGAATGCCGAAGCACAAACAGGTAAACCTTTCTTTAATCATTGGATGACTGTTAGTAATCATAGACCTTTTACCTATCCGAACAATAAAATCGATATTCCTGGCGATGCCAAGTCCAGAGATGGTGGTGTAAAATATACGGATTATGCTTTAAAACAGTTTTTTACAATGGCTAAAAAACAAGCATGGTTTAAGAATACTGTTTTTGTAATTGTGGCCGATCATTGTGCATCTAGTGCTGGAAAAACAGAATTACCATTAGACAAATACAGGATTCCAGCTATGATATATAGTCCAGGTTTTATTGCGCCACAAAAATACAGTCAATTGATGTCTCAAATTGATGTTATGCCAACTCTAATGGGATTGTTGAATTTTAATTACCAAAGTAAATTTTACGGTCAAGACGTATTTCAATCGGATTATAAGCCAAGAGCGTTGATAGCTACTTACCAAGATTTAGGCTTAATAAAAGATAATGTACTGACAATCATTTCGCCAAAACAACAAGTAAAACAATTTCAATTAAGTTTAAAACCAGACCAAAAAATGGCTCCTGAATTTCAATTGTATTACGACCAAGTCTTGTTGAAAAAAGAACGAACCGACTTAGTAAAAGAAACGGTTTCGTATTATCAAACAGCTTCGGATTTATTAAAGAAAAAGAAATATCAGAAATAATATAAGTGAATAATAAAATTAACTGGGTTCTAATTAGAAAACATTGCCTATGTTTCGTCACAAAGGAAAAAATAGAACTTTTATTCACAATCTACGGTTAGCGACTTTATTGTCTTTTGTTGCTGGAATCGTGAATATTACAGGGGTTTTGTCTTTTAAAACATTAACTACTAATGTAACAGGGCATTTTGCCTTTTTTGCTGAGGAAGCCATGCGTAAAGATTTTGCTGCGGCAATTACTTTTCTTGTCTTTACCCTATTTTTTTTATTAGGCGCTTTTATTGCTAATTTCATATCTGAATTTGTAGCTAAGACTAATCCTAATTTATCTCATATCTTTCCAATTATATTAGAAATTTTAATTTTGGTTATTGTGGCAATTTTTGGCTCCTCGTCTGATTTGATAAGTTTAGAAGGGAAAAGTTGGTCTTTTGCAATGCTATTTGCGATGGGAATTCAAAATTCATTGGTTACCAAAATTTCACAATCAACTGTTAGAACGACTCATTTAACAGGTCTTTTTACCGATTTAGGAATTGAATTATCACAATTATTTTTTTACAAAAAGCCAGAAGAAAACAAGAAACTTAAAACTAATATTTATCTACGAATTTCTATTATTGGTTTCTTTTTTATAGGTTGTGTTTTAGGTGGTTTTGCTTTTAGTATACTTGAACTTAAAACTCTTTTTATTGCTTGTTTCTTCCTATTAATTGCTTTGCTATACGATTCTATTCGATTGCAATATCATTTGTTAAAGAGAAGAAAAAATCACTCAAAGGATTAAAGTAATCCATTGTATTTTCTAACAAACCATTCTATGGAAAGTAAAGAAGCAATAACTACTAACAACCATCCCCAATCAATTAATGGAGATTTAGTAATTGTATTTTTTTGTACGGCTTTGTATTCTTCGTTATTTAAAAGTTGCTCTATTAGTTCGTCAACTTGATTGGGTAAATACACTTTACCGTTTGTATGGATTGCGAGTTGATTTAATTTGTCAAAATCAGGATTTACAAATTGTTTTTCGATATCAAAATCCAAAATTTCAAAATGATTTAAGTAGCGCTCATTTGAGTTTAATTCAGTAATTTTAAAATTATATTTCCCAGCTGGTAGTCCGTCAAGATTGACTTTGTATGAGTTAGTTCCTTTTAATAAATCATAATTTTTAGCAACTTTAGTTTGTGAATTTTCAATAGTAATACTTAATCTCGCTTTCTCGTCAAATTCGAAATTCTTATTAAAATACTGGGCGTTAATTTCTATTTTATCTCCCGAATTATAAAACAATTCATGTTCAACTACTAACGATTTCTTAACTGTATTAGATGCTAAGTACTGAATAATTTTGTCTATAAACACATCGAATTTTTCAAAAGACTGATTGTCTATATAACTTTGTGAACGCCATTTCCAACAATTTTCACCTAAAAGATAAGCAGTTCGTTTCCCTTGATTTTCTGCAAATGCAAGCATAGGAGATTGAGTTTCGATAGATCTAATTTTGGAGGAAAGTAAAACTGAAACGTTTCCTTTGGAAGTAATTGTGCCAAAACTATTTTGCAATGGCGGAAAAGATTCAAATCCAATATTATCTAAAGCAAATAAATTGAATTGGGAATTGAAACCAGCAAAATAATCTTCGGTTTGATTTCCCATTTTGAATTGCAAATCAGTTTGTTGTTGGTTCAAAAACGAAAAATCAGTAATAGTTCCTGTAATAATAAAAGAGTTAATTCCAGCTATTTTAGAAATATTAAAAACAGATTTATAAGTAGAATTGGGTTGGTATAAAATAACTACTTTATATTTATTTGATTCTCTAATATTG
>JAGNSF010000138.1 GCA_017988155.1 Flavobacterium sp.
TTCTACTTGTGAAATAACCGCTAATTTAAAGCCTAAATTATAATCACGTTGACTACGCTTTTCTGGACTGGGTTCTGATCTATTCATAATAAGTCGATTTTGTGTCAACTTATTTCAGGACGGGACAAATAAATTAAAAAAGCCTTGAATTTTCAAGGCTTTTTTTTAGCTAATTTTTTCTATGATTTTTAATTATCAATCATAAAACAGAATTTGTATATTTGCCTAACCAAACATTACACTTTATCATGAGTCAAAAAGTATTACTTACTGCAAAAGAAGTTACTATCATACTACATCGTTTGGCTTGTCAATTAATTGAAAAACACTTAGATTTCTCGGATACTATTCTTGTTGGGATTCAGCCTAGAGGTGTATTTTTGGCGGAACGTTTAAAAGAAATTTTAGAAAGTGAATACCAAACACCGGAAATTACTTTAGGTTATTTAGATATTACTTTTTTTCGAGATGATTTTAGAAGAACCGAAAAACCATTAGAAGCTAATAAAACCAACATCAATTTTATTGTAGAAAACAAAAAAGTCATTTTTATTGACGACGTATTGTTTACTGGTCGAAGTATCCGCTCGGCTTTAACGGCTATTCAGTCCTTTGGAAGACCTTCTGAGATTGAATTATTAGTATTAATTGATAGACGTTTTAGTCGTAATTTACCGATACAACCGGATTACAGAGGAAGGCAGGTAGATGCCATTAATAACGAAAAAGTAAAAGTGTGTTGGAAAGAAAATGATGGAGAAGACGGCGTATATTTAATAACTAATTAAATAGAAGTCACCCTTATAAATTATAATTGTAAAGAAAAATGAAAGAATTAAGCGTAAATCATTTATTAGGAATTAAATACATTAACAAAAATGATATTGACTTAATATTTGAAACTGCTGATCATTTTAAGGAAGTTATCAATAGACCCATTAAAAAAGTTCCTTCTTTACGAGACATTACCATTGCCAATATCTTTTTTGAAAACAGTACCCGAACCAAACTTTCCTTTGAATTAGCCCAAAAACGATTGTCAGCGGATGTGATTAGTTTTTCTGCAGCACAGTCTTCTGTCAAAAAAGGAGAAACACTAATAGATACCGTAAACAATATCCTTTCCATGAAAGTAGATATGGTGGTAATGCGTCATGCTAATCCTGGCGCGGCTTATTTTTTATCTAAAAATGTGAAAGCAAGCATAGTAAACGCAGGTGATGGAGCACACGAACACCCGACACAAGCTTTGTTAGATAGTTATTCGATACGTGAAAAATTAGGTGAAGTGGCAGGGAAAAAAGTGGTGATTGTGGGGGATATCTTACACTCTCGTGTCGCCTTGTCTAATATCTACGCTCTGCAAATGCAAGGAGCAGAAGTAAAGGTTTGCGGACCTAAAACTTTGATTCCTAAATACATTGAATCACTTGGAGTAACAGTTGAGCCTAATTTACGTAAAGCACTTGAATGGTGCGATGTAGCTAATATGTTGCGAGTGCAAAATGAACGTATGGACGTTAATTACTTTCCTTCAACAAGAGAATATGCACAACAATATGGAGTGGATAAAAATCTATTAGATTCCCTAAATAAAGAAATTGTAATTATGCACCCCGGACCAATTAACCGTGGGGTCGAAATTACGAGCGATGTTGCCGATTCTCAGCAATCTGTTATTTTAGATCAAGTAGAGAACGGTGTAGCGATACGAATGGCGGTTATCTATCTTTTAGCTTCAAAAATTCAATAGTTTATTTGAAATAAACTTGGCAATTATATTTTAATAAACTGTTTTAGTTTTAATTCCCCATTTATGAAAGTAGATCAAAAAGGACATACCATAACAATAAAAGATACCCAAGGAGATTTCGCTTCATTTTTAGATAAAGTGTCGCAATCCAATACTGCTTTTGATTCACACAATTTAATTATTGATTTATCTCATAATAAATCGATTACTCTTGAAGATTTAAAATTACTATTGCCTTTAGCTAAGCAACATAAAAAACTAAAAAAATCTTTTGTTGTAGTTGCAGATGGTATTGATTTTAATGCTGTTCCTGCTCAATTATCTGTAGTGCCTTCTAATTTAGAAGCACATGATATTATTGAGATGGAAGAAATTGAACGTGATTTAGGTTTCTAAGTATGAAAGTAAACATCAAAACCATAATATATCTCTACACAATAGCGCTATTTTTGCTAACATTTCTTTTTGCAAGAGATATAATTCACGGAATTAAAACGGGAATTTTTGATTTTATAAGCCTAATTATCTATGCTGTTTGTGTAGTTTTTTTTGTATTTAAAATCAATAGATTAGGTGCTAAATCCAATTCAAAAAAAGATTAATTTCGGATAAGAAATTAAATACATGAAACTAACCATTTTAGGCTGCTATGCCGCTACACCTCGAACGATTACGAATCCAACTTCTCAGTTATTAGAGATTAAGAACAGAATGTTTTTAATTGATTGTGGAGAAGGTACTCAGGTGCAGCTTAGAAAGAACAAGATTAAGTTCTCTAAAATCAATCAAGTTTTTATTTCCCATTTGCATGGTGACCATTTTTATGGTTTGATAGGACTGATTTCTACTTTTAGTTTGTTAGGAAGAACCACGGATTTACATATCTATGGTCCAAAAGGAATCAAAGAAATCATTTTGTTGCAATTGCGATTGTCTAATTCGTGGACGAATTACGGTTTGTATTTTCATGAATTGGAATCGGAGGAAAGTGAGACTATTTTTGAAGATGAAAAAGTGGTGGTTACAACCATACCTTTGAAACATCGTGTGTATACTAATGGTTTTTTATTCCAAGAAAAAGTAGGTGAACGCAAGTTGAATATGGATGCGGTGCTGAATTATGAAATAGAGAGCTGTTATTATCAAAAAATTAAAAACGGGAAAGACATTGCTCTAGAAGACGGTAGAACTATACCCAATTCAGAATTGACTTTTGACCCAATCGAGCCTAAAAGTTATGCTTTTTGCTCAGACACCGTGTATCATGAAGCTATTCTTCCAATTATCGAAAATGTAGATGTTTTGTATCACGAATCGACTTTTTTGGAATCAGAAGAAAGTTTAGCTCAAAAGACCTTGCATTCTACTGCAAAAGAAGCGGCTCGAATTGCTTTGAAAGCCAATGTAAAACAATTAATTTTAGGGCATTATTCAACCCGTTACGACAGCATAAGCTTGTTTAAGGAAGAAGCAGAAACTATTTTTTCAGAAGTAGTATTAGCAGAAGACGGAAAAACATTTGAATTGTAAAATAAAACTAATCATGAAAGATTTAAGCGATTACAGAAAAAACTACGATAAAAGTGAATTATTAGAAACTTCAATTCCTGAAGACCCTATTAATTTGTTCAATAGATGGTTTCATGAAGTAGAAGATTTTGGCGGTAGCGAAGAAGTCAACGCCATGACGGTTGCTACCATTGGTTTGGATGGATTTCCAAAATCAAGAGTAGTTTTACTAAAGAAGTTTAACGAAGAAGGATTTATTTTTTATACCAATTATAATTCCGAAAAAGGAAAGGCAATTACTGCGAATCCTAATGTTTGTTTGTCATTCTTTTGGCATAGTTTGGAACGTCAAGTGATTATTAAAGGGATTGCTCAAAAAACTGCCGAAGCGATTTCTGACAATTATTTTGCTTCAAGGCCAGACGGAAGTAAATTAGGAGCAATAGTTTCTAATCAGTCAGAAGTGGTTCCATCAAGAGAATACTTAGAAGAAAACTTAAAACAATTAGAATCCAATTTTGAAGGTATGGTTATTCCAAGACCCGAACACTGGGGAGGATTTTTAGTTACACCTCTCGAAGTGGAGTTTTGGCAGGGAAGACCTAATCGACTTCATGATCGAATTCGATACCAAGCGCAGTCTGATTTTTCATGGAAAATTGACCGTTTGTCACCTTGATATTGAATAATTTGCTATTTTATTTAGATTTCCGATTTGGTTCAAAGAGTTATTGAAAAGAAATTTTTCATCCATTTGTAATTTGTATTTTATTCTTTCGTAAATTAGGGGTTGAAGATGTAGTTGATGTGTACATTAATTTTTAACTAATAATCCCCCATAATATTATGAAAAATTTAATCTTAGTTCGACACGCAAAATCAAGTTGGGAAGCGCCACTTCAAGATGTTGACCGCCCACTTTTACATCGAGGAATTGTAGATGCGCATCTGGTTTCTTCTACTATTTCTAATTACATTCCTAAAACTTTTTTACTTTGGAGTAGTATTGCAAAAAGAGCTGCTGATACTGCTTTAATTTTTGCACAAAACATTTCATTCCCAATAGAGAATATAATTTACAAAGAGGATTTATACACTTTTGATGAATTTCAACTCGAAAAAGTGATTAAATCGTGTAATAATCTTTATGAAACTGTTATTCTTTTCGGCCATAATGAGGCTATTACAAATTTTGTTAATAAATTTGGAGATTGCATCCTGCCTAATGTTCCAACCTCCGGTTTTGTTTCAATTCAATTCGACGATGATCAATGGAGTAACATTAAAAATGGTAGGATCTTAAAAACTATTTTTCCAAAAGATTTAAAATAATTAAGTGTTGCAACAAAGATATATTGATAGAGAAAAAAGTTGGTTAGCCTTTAATGCCCGAGTTTTGCAAGAAGCGGGTGACGTAACGGTTCCATTATTAGACAGAATGCGTTTTTTGGGAATTTTTTCCAATAACTTAGATGAGTTTTTTAGAGTTCGTTTTGCTGCCATTCGCAGGTTAACTTTAAATGGAATTTCTGGTGAGAAATACTTTAACGGAATTTCATCAAGTCAGTTATTGCATGATATAACAGAAATCGTAATTGATCAACAATCAGAAAGTTTGGCTATATTAAGTGATATTGAAGCTCGCTTAGAGAAAGAAAATATATTTACTATTGATGAAAATGATGTAACTCCAGATCAAGAATTGTACTTAAAAGATTTTTTTGTACAAAAAGTAAGTCCTGAGTTGGTTACCATTATCTTAAATGATTTAGATCATTTTCCGGTATTAAAGGATACTTCGGGCTATTTGGCAGTCAAATTAGTAATTAACGGATTTTCAAAAGAAATTGAAGAGCGTTCGTTCAATTTTCGTTCATTATTGAAAAGAAATGCTAAAGAAACCAACAAAAAAAGCAAGAAAGAAGTTCTCTATGCAGTAATCGAAATTCCAAAAACAATCAATCGTTTTGTGGTTTTACCTCCTGAAGGTGAAAAACAATTCGTGATTATGCTTGATGATGTTATCCGTTTAAATTTAAACAAAATCTTTGATATTT
>JAGNSF010000139.1 GCA_017988155.1 Flavobacterium sp.
CAGGTAAAATTTATTTTAATCTGGGCGAAATTTCAGAAGATGTATTAAAAGATGGGCGAAAACAATATGAAAATGGATTAGGACCAGATCAACTATTGGCTAATCCAAGACCTATATGGGGAAATGTTCCGGCATCTCAATCTTTAATTTACACTTTTGATTCTAATGCAAACAATAGAACGAATCAAGATATTGGTTTAGATGGATTGAAAAACGATGACGAGGCAGCAACCTATTCAAATTTTTCAACAGAAACAGATCCAGCGGCAGATGATTATAATTATTATTTAAATGCATCTGGAGATGTAATTAACCGATACAAAAATTACAATGGAACTGATGGAAATTCAGCCGTTTCAGTAGATACACCTAATAGAGGTTCGACTACTTTTCCAGATGTAGAAGATATCAATAGGGATAATACGATGAATACTATTAATGCGTATTATGAATATAGTGTTGCTATCGAGCCATCGATGCAAGTAGGACAAAATTTTATTACCGATATTAGAAATACCCAAGTTGAATTACCCAATGGAGGGACTACAGAAGCGCGTTGGATTCAATTTAAAATTCCTGTTTCTCAACCTCAAAATACTATAGGGAGTATCTCAGATTTTAGATCCATTCGTTTTATGAGATTATTTATGACTGGTTTTAGCAGTCAGTTAACAGTTCGTTTTGGAGCTTTAGATTTAGTTCGAGGAGAATGGAGACGTTATGCAAATACTTTGGACAGTCGCGACACTAATGTCGATGATGATAATACCGATTTAGATGTGCTAGCTGTGAATCTTCAGCAAAATAATGAAAGATGTCCAATCAATTATATTACTCCTCCAGGAGTAGTAAGAGAACAATTATATAATAACAATACAGTTGTTAATCAGGACGAACAATCACTTTCGTTACGAGTTGCCGGAGATGGTTTGGAATCTGGAGATGCAAGAGGGGTGTTTAAAAATGTAAGTGTGGATATGCGTCAATTTAATAAATTGAAAATGTTTTTACATGCAGAATCCTTACCTAACGAAATTGCTATTCGTGACAATCAAATGATTGGTTTTATTCGGATCGGAAATGATTTTACGCAAAACTTTTATCAAATCGAGATTCCGTTAAAAGTTACCTTGCCTTCTTCGTCAGCTAATTCTAATTGTTCGCCTTTGAGTCCAGAAGTGGTTTGGCCAGAGGAGAATCAAATTGACCTAGCCTTAGATTTGTTGACCAAATTGAAAATTAAATCCATGAGTATTGATCCAACTACTTTGCCTCAAGATGGAATTTATTATCAAAATGAAGAGGAATTGGATCCTAAATTAGCTAATAAACCTAATAAACTCCGCCTTGGAATTAAGGGAAATCCAAATTTTGGGTTGGTGCGAACATTAATGGTGGGTGTTAAAAGTAATGAAGATTCAAGACGTATCAAAGGAGAAGTATGGTTTAATGAACTTCGTCTGGCGGATATGGATAATAATGGCGGAATGGCCGCTATTTTAAATATCGATTCCAATATGGCTGATTTTGCAACTATTTCGGCTTCGGGAAAGAAAAGCACGATTGGTTTTGGTACTTTGGAGCAGGGACCAAACGAAAGAGATAGGGAAGATATTCAGCAATATAATATTGTAACTAATTTGAATTTAGGAAAATTATTACCTAAAAAATGGGGAGTAAATTTACCATTCAATTATGGTGTTGCCGAAGAAATCATTACTCCAGAATACGACCCGTTTAATCAAGATATTAAACTTAATCAATTGCTAGATAACACGACTGATGCGGCAAGAAAAGATAACATTCGCAATCGAGCAATAGATTATACAAAACGAACAAGTATTAATTTTATCGGGGTTCGTAAAGAGAAAAACCCAGAAAGTAAATCGCATTTGTATGATCCAGAAAATTTCACTTTTTCTCAATCTATCAATGAAGTGCAGCGTCATGATTTTGAAATTGAAGACTATTCCGATCAGCAAGTAACTACTTCGGTTGATTTTTCCTATGCTTTTAATTCGAAACCATTAGAGCCGTTTAAAAAAGCCAGTTTCATGAAAAAAAGTAATTATTGGAAATTACTTCAAGATTTTAATTTTAATTTTTTACCGGCAAATATATCTTTCAATTCAGATATTGTACGGCAGTATAACCGTCAACAATTCAGACAAGTCGAAGGTGTGGAAGGAATTGGACTTGATGCATTGTATAGACGCAACTATGCGTTTAATTATCAGTATGGATTCAATTATAACCTATCAAAATCGTTAAAATTGAATTACTCTGCATCTTCTGGTAATATTGTTAAAAGTTATTTGAACCCAGATAACACATCAAAAAACGATCTAACGGTTTGGGATGATTATTGGAATATTGGTACTCCAAACCAGCATCAGCAACAAATAGTGGTCAATTATGAGCTGCCAATTAACAAAATTCCTCTTTTTAGTTTCGTAAAAGCAACGTATTCTTACACGGCAGATTATAGTTGGCAAAGAGCATCAGAAGCATTATCAAAAATTGAAATAGGAAACAACTCTTACAATTTGGGAAACACGATTCAAAACGCCAATTCAAATAATCTAAATGCAACTTTCAACATGGAGAGTTTGTACCGTTATTTAGGCGTGACCAAATCCCAAAATAATGTAAATTCAAGACCAAAACCTGTTGTTTCACCAAAACCAGGGGAGAAAATAGTGAAGTCAAATACGCCTCAAAATCAGTCTAGTCCTTTTGTGGATGGATTAATTGGAGTGTTGACAAGTTTAAAAAATGTTCAAATGAATTACACGCTTAATAGCGGGACAGTTTTGCCAGGTTATACACCTGGAATTGGATTTTTTGGAACTTCAAAACCTACTTTAGGTTTTGTATTTGGTAGTCAAGATGATGTTCGATATGAAGCTGCCAAAAATGGATGGTTGACTAATTATCCTGAATTTAATCAGAATTTCACTCAAGTTCAAAATAAAATTTTCAAAGCTTCGGCTAATGTTGATTTATTTCCTGATCTGAAGATTGATTTAACTCTAGACCGTTCCTATTCAGAGAATTTTTCAGAGCAATATGATGTTACAAGCGGAAATTATAATTCAAGATCGCCCTATAGCTCTGGGATTTTTTCTATTTCGACAGTGTTAATCAATACTTCTTTTTTAACAAGTGATGCAGTTTCATCAGCGGCTTTTGATGACTTTAGAGAAAACAGGTTAATTGTAGCTAATCGATTGGCAACTCAGCGAGGTATAGATATAACCAATCCTGCAAATATTAGTGAGGACGGTTTTCCAAAAGGTTTTGGAAAAAACAATCAAGCAGTATTATTACCTGCTTTTTTAGCAGCGTATTCTGGCGAAAATGCAGCTAGCACATCATTAGGAATTTTCAAGAGTATACCATTACCCAATTGGTCTTTAAAGTATAACGGATTCATGAAATTTGAGTTTTTTAAAAACAATTTCAAACGCGTTTCGCTTCAACATAATTACAGAGCTTCGTATACTATTAACGCATTTCGATCTAATTTTGAATTTGATAAAGATCCTAGCGGAGTAGATAAAAACGGTAATTTCTTCAATTCAACTATCATGTCTAATATTAACCTAGTGGAACAATTTAGTCCATTAGTTCGATTTGATTTTGAATTAAAAAATTCTTTAAAAGTTTTAACAGAAATTAAAAAAGATAGAGCGTTGTCGATGAGTTTTGATAATAATTTATTGACAGAGGTTAAAGGTGTTGAGTATGTCATAGGTTTAGGTTACCGATTTAAAGATGTTATTTTTTCATCACGATTAGCAGATAACCCTACGGGTATTATTAAAAGTGATATTAATATAAAAGCGGATATTTCTTTGAGAGATAATCAAACTATAGTTAGGTATTTGGATTACAACAAGAACCAATTAGCTGCAGGTCAAAACATATGGACTTTAAAACTCACAGCTGATTATTCGTTCAGTAAAAACCTAACTGCAATTTTTTATTATGATCATTCTTTTTCAAAAGCGGTTGTATCGACTACTTTTCCTTTAACGAATATTCGTTCTGGATTTACATTACGTTACAATTTTGGAAATTAATTTTCAATTCTAATTCAAATTTCGAACGAAGATGTTACATTTGTCCTCTAAAATTCAATAATTAATTTTATATACGCATATTATGAATATACCTGCAAATTTAAAGTACACAAAAGATCACGAATGGGTTAGCATTGATGGAGATGTTGCTACAGTTGGAATTACTGATTTCGCTCAAAAAGAATTGGGTGATATTGTTTATGTTGAAGTAGAAACTCTAGATCAAACATTAGCAAAAGATGAGGTTTTTGGAACTGTTGAAGCTGTAAAAACGGTTTCTGATTTGTTTTTACCTTTATCGGGAGAAATTATTGAATTTAATGACGCATTAGAAAGCGCTCCTGAAAGTGTGAATTCTGATCCTTATGGAGCAGGGTGGATGATTAAAGTTAAAGTAGCTGACTTAGGAGAAGTAGCTTCTCTTCTTTCAAATGAGGAATACAAAGAGTTGATTGGTGCTTAAAAATCTATATTTTTGGATTGCATTCTGTTGGACAGTACTAGTAGCCTATTTTTGTTTGGTACCATCCTCAGATATACCCTCGGTTAATATTCCAAATCTTGATAAGTTAGCACATGCTTTTTTTCATTTTGTTTTCACGACACTTTGGTTTTTGTTTTTTAAAAAACAAGTGAAAAAGAAAAATCAAATAAAGCTTTTAGTAGGGGCAGTATTTTTTTCTTTATTCTTTGGAATTGGTATAGAACTACTTCAATCTCGTATTACAACTACTCGAAACGGAGATTTTTTTGATGTTTTGGCTAATTTTTCTGGAGCATTACTAGCTTTTATACTAGTTTTTGTGAACAAGCAAATAAGAAACAAACAAGCATAGAAAATGTAACAAATCCCACTTAGGTGGGATTTTTTTATAAACAAAGTATGAAATTACAACCGTCTGTAATAATATCATTTGCGTTATTTTTGATTACCTTGGCAGTGAATTTGTCGATGCCTTTATTTCGACCGTATGCCGAGTTAGCAGGATTTAACAATGGACAAACAGCTTTAGTTTTGTCAGCTTATATCTTAGGGATGCTCCCTTGTTATGTTTTTTTAGGTGGAATTTCAGATAGAATAGGGCGAAAACCAATTTTGATTTTTAGTCTTTTTTTAGCCTTGTGTTCAAATCTAACCATCACTATTTTTCCAACAGTTTATGCGTTGATTTTTGCTCGTTTTTTTCAAGGAGTTGCATTGGCGTTAAGTATGGGAAC
>JAGNSF010000140.1 GCA_017988155.1 Flavobacterium sp.
TACAAGTGCTTTACCGAAAAATTCCATCTCAAACGAGGGTATTGTTGTAAAAGTGGTTGTCGACATTGCCCATACGGTTTTGATAAAAAAACCAATACTATTCGTAAAAAATAAAATTTAGGCATACTAATTGATTATTACTATTGAACTCAATTTCCAACTCTTAAAACAATTATGATGAAAACAATTCAATTATTATTTGTAGGTCTCCTTTTCACCATGGTTTCTTGTGGCTCAATGGTGAGTGTGAACGCTGATTACGACAAAAAAGTAGACTTTTCAGCTTACAAAACTTTTGCTTATTACAAAACAGGCATCGACAAAGTAGAAATTTCCGATTTAGACAAACGTAGAATTTTAAGCGCTATTGACCAGCAAATGTTAGCCAAAGGTTTTACAAAAAGTGAAACTCCCGATTTGCTAATCAATATTTTTACTAAATCCCGAGAACAAGTGAGTGTCAATCAATTCAATGCGGGTTGGGGCTACGGTTGGGGTTTTGGCTGGAACCCATTTATGATGGGAGGACAGCAAACCACAGTTACCTCATCTACTGAAGGTACTTTATACATCGATTTTATTGATGCAAAAAAGAAAGAAATGATTTGGCAAGGTGAAGGAACCGGAGTGCTTACTAAAAATACCCATAAAAAAGAGGAACGAATCAACGAATTTGTTACCAAAATTGTAGCGCAATACCCTCCTATTAAACAATAACAAAAAACACAGCCTCCTCTCAAAGGAGGCTTTTTTTATTAAATACACAAACAACCGAAAGAAACAATTCGTATTTTTGAATTAAATTTAATAAAGTATGAATCTTTTTAAGGAAGCCTTAATTGCCAAAAATCAATTGCAAGGAGTTGTAACTCCCACCCCGTTGACTGAAAATACCAATCTTTCTAATGAATTTGACGCTACCATTTTATTAAAAAGAGAAGATTTACATATTGTACGCTCCTATAAAATTAGAGGTGCTTACAACAAAATAAGTTCGCTTACCGATACAGAAAAAAAACAGGGGATAGTTTGTGCAAGTGCTGGAAATCACGCTCAAGGAGTTGCTTTTTCTTGTAATTTGCTACAAATAAAAGGCAAAATTTATATGCCTAAAACCACTCCAAAGCAAAAAATAAAACAAGTTCAATTATTCGGAAAATCCTTTGTCGAGATTGAATTGATTGGAGATACATTTGACGATGCTTACGCGAAGGCAGTAGCCGATGCAAAAGAAAATAACAAAATATTCATTCACCCTTTTGATGACGTAAAAGTAATTGCTGGTCAAGCTACCGTAGGATTAGAAATTCTAGAATCGCACCAACAACCTATCGATTATATTTTTGTACCAATTGGCGGTGGTGGACTGTCTGCAGGTTTATCGACAGTTTTTAAAGAATTGAGTCCCAATACTAAAATTATAGGTGTAGAACCCGAGGGTGCTCCTACTATGAAAACAGCTATTGCGGTTGGCAATAATGCGCCGCTAGCCTCTATTGACAAATTTGTTGATGGTGCCGCTGTAAAACAAGTAGGAAACCTAACTTTTGAAATTTGCAAAGACTATTTAGACGATATTATTCTGGTTCCAGAAGGAAAAGTATGTACTACTATTTTACGTTTATACAACGAAGAAGCTATGGTGGTAGAACCTGCTGGAGCTTTAACTATTGCTGCTTTGGATTTTTACAAAGACAAAATTAAAGGTAAGAAAGTCGTTTGCATTGTCAGTGGAAGTAACAACGATATTGAGCGCACGGCTGAAATAAAAGAACGATCTCTTTTGTACGAAGGTTTGATGCATTATTTTATCATTCAATTTCCTCAAAGACCGGGTTCGCTAAAAGAATTTGTAAACGAAATTTTGGGACCTGAAGATGACATTACTTATTTTCAATTTACTAAAAAGAACAATCGTGAATCAGCACCTGTTGTTGTGGGATTAGAATTGAAAAACAAAAATGATATTCAGCCGATTAAAACTAAAATGACCGAAAGAGGTTTTCAATTCAACTACATCAACGAAAAACAAGACTTATTCAATCAATTGATAGGATAATTAAAACTGTATCGTTGGGTAATTTTCCTGTAATTTCGTGATTTTTTCTTGCAGTTTTGACAAGAACTTTTGATGACTTTCTGATGTTGGATTAAAGGGCTTGTGCAACAAACTTTTTTGTATAGCGTCAATATCATCTAATGTAGACAATACCGTTTCAGAAATGGCAGTTGTTCTAAATCGTTGCCAAATATAATCTATTGCCATGGTGCTTGGATGCAATAAATCTTCTCCATAAAAGCGATAATCACGCAATTCATCCATCATAATTTCATAGGCGGGAAAATAATTGGCTTTGTCCAACAAATGATCCGACAATAAATTATGCAATGCCGAAATTAAATGGGCTTTACTTCGTTGGTTTTCTACAAAACCATCCTTGATATGTCGTACCGGCGAAATGGTAAATACAAACGAACAATTGGGATTCAATTTCCGAATGGCGTCTACCGTATTTTGAATAGCCGCTTCAATCGAAGCCACTGATAAAATATGTTTATCAAAATGCGATTGTGGCATTTTATGGCAATTCGCCACCAATGATCCTGATTTTTTCTCTTGATACACCCAAGATGTTCCGTAAGTAATCAATACATGAGTGGCTGCTTTAACTTTTTGATGAGTCAATTCTAATTTTGCATTAAGACCCTCTAAAAACTCCTGTTTATTGTCTGAGCTCAAATCGGAATGCACCTCGTAGCAATGAAACCGTTCGTTATGAAAAAAAACATCTTCTTCAGTAAACTTCTTTTGATTAACAGCTCGAACGATTAATTTTTCAATAGATACAGGATTAAAAATTATCCCAAACGGATTGGACGTATTATTAAATTTAAAATAGTCAAATTTCTCTCCCATATTCACTGCAAAGCATGACCCTAAAGACAACAAATTAGCATTGAAGTCAATTGGATTGGTTGAATTTGGAATAGGTATAGGAGTAGTGAATTTCATTGTCTAAATTTTGTTACTACAATGTACGATTTTTTTATAACTAGTTGTGAAATGACTTCAATTATTCTACTTCATAACAAAGCCCTTAAAAAGCAGTACTTTAAAAGGGCTTATTGAACTATAGTAGTGTATTATTTTATAAAATCAACTGCTTTTGCTAAAGCCTCAGCAATTCCAGCTGTATTTTTTCCTCCTGCAGTAGCAAAGAACGGCTGTCCTCCACCTCCACCTTGAATGTATTTCCCTAGTTCACGAACCACTTGTCCAGCATTCAGGTTTTTGGCAGCAACTAATTCTTTCGAGATATAGCAAGTTAACATCGGTTTGTCTTCTTCGGCAGTAGCCAAAACTAAAAATAAATTAGTTCCTAAATTACCTAATTCATACGCCAAGTCTTTAGCGCCTTCTGGATTCAATTCGACTTGTGTCGCCAAGAATTGAACGCCATTAACTTCTTGTATTTGGGAAGCCAAACTCGCTTTCAAATGTTTTACTTTGTCTTTTACCAAAGCTTCAATTTGTTTTGCCAATTTTGCGTTTTCGTCTTGCAAATTATGAACGGCTTTCAAAATATCTTGTGGGTTTTTCAAAGCTCCTTTAATCTCGTTTAAAGTAGTTTCATACGAAGCAAAATGCGCTTTTACAGCGTCGCTTGTAATCGCTTCAATACGACGAATACCTGCTGCCACCGCACCTTCAGATACAATTTTGAAATGCCAGATTTCAGCGGTGTTGTTCACGTGGATTCCACCGCACAATTCCATACTTTCTCCAAATTTTATCGCACGAACGTTATCTCCATATTTCTCACCAAACAAGGCCATCGCACCTTCGTCTAAGGCTTGTTGAATTGGAATACTTCTTCTTTCTATCAAAGGCAATTGTTCTTGAATTCGAGCATTAACAAAATCTTCTACCGCTTGTAATTCATCGTCCGTCATTTTAGAAAAATGTGAAAAGTCAAAACGCAAGTAATTTGGGTTAACCAAAGATCCTTTTTGCTCCACATGCGTTCCTAAAATACTTCTCAAGGCTTGGTGCATCAAGTGCGTAGCCGAGTGATTGCGAGACGATAAAGTTCTCAAATCCGTATTTACTTTTGCCACAAAGCTAGCCGTTACATTTTCGGGCAATTGCTTTGCCAAATGCAAAATCAAATTATTTTCTTTTTTAGTATCGATAATTTCAATAGTCTCGTTAGCCGAAACTAAAGTTCCCTTATCTCCCACTTGTCCACCACCTTCAGGATAAAAAGGTGTAGCATCCAAAACGATTTGGTACAAAACCCCGTCTTTTTTACTGTCAACTTTTCTGATTCTCGAAATTTTAACTTCATTTTCTGTTTGGTCGTAACCAACAAATTTTTCCACATTTCCAGGAATCAAAACCGACCAATCTTCAGTAGAAACTTCTGAAGCAGCACGGGAACGTGATTTTTGCTCCTGCATCGCTTTCTCAAAACCGGCTTCGTCTAATTGGTAGCCTCTTTCTCTTAAAATCAAAGCGGTTAAGTCAATTGGGAATCCGAAAGTATCGTACAATTCAAACGCTTTTTCTCCTGAAATTTCAGTTCCAGCAGTTTGATTCATTACATTTTCCAATAACTGCAATCCTTGATCCAAGGTTCTTAAAAACGATGCTTCTTCTTCGCGAATTACATTGGTAACCAAATTTTGTTGTGATTTGATTTCCGGGAAAAATTCACTCATTTGATTCGACAACACCGCAACCAATTCATAAATAAATGGCTCTTTCGTATTTAAGAAAGTAAATCCATAACGGATGGCACGACGTAAAATACGACGTATCACATAACCCGCACCTGTATTCGATGGCAATTGGCCATCCGCAATCGCGAAAGCTACCGCACGAACGTGATCAGCCACAACACGGATAGCTATGTTGGTTTTATTTTGTTCCTCTGAAACATCTTGAATTTCGTTGGAAGTATATTTCAAACCTGTAATTTGTTCTACTTTTTCAATTAGCGGTGTAAAAACATCAGTATCGTAATTCGAGGTTTTTCTTTGTAATGCCATACACAAACGCTCAAATCCCATTCCGGTATCGACATGTTGCGCTGGTAATTTTTCTAAAGAACCATCCGCTTTACGGTTGAATTCCATAAATACGTTGTTCCAAATTTCAACCACTTGTGGATGATCATTGTTCACCAAACTCTTACCAGAAACTAAAGCTTTTTCTTCTTCTGAACGCAAATCCACATGGATTTCAGAACAAGGTCCGCAAGGTCCTTGGT